>JALHDK010000028.1 GCA_022838965.1 Actinomycetales bacterium
CCCAACCAGGAGGTGATCACCCACCCCGACCTGCCCGCACTCACCGCCTGAACCACAAACAGAAGGATCACCCAATACACCACCCCAATGGACTTGACCTCGCCAGGAAGGAACTCGCCCGATGCGGGTCGTTTGCTGTCAGATTCCGTCCCTTTGATCACTGGTGGCCAGTAGCGCGGTTTGGCCTGGCGCCATGCGCAGTGCCGGTAGAGCGCCTGTAACACCGTGGAGTGGCCGGCGCCCCGGGGTCCGCGCACGACGACAAGACGGACACCACCGCCGCGTTGGGTCTCGTCCCACGCGCTCGTCAGCGCCGACACCACGCGAAGGGGCTCCGCCCCCACAAGCGCCTTGTCCACGGCCATCCCCCCGACTTGAACATGGAATCTCCTTGTCGATTCTCTCGCGAGCACAGAGCCCGAGGCGCCGGATGACAGCAACTACGCTGGAGGGGGTGGGATTACGCCCCGCCACGTTCCGTAGAGACTCCACAACGCCCGTAGCTGATCCATTGTGGACATGCGGCAACACACAAACACGCACTTCTTCCTACCAACGCCCACCTCTGCCGAAGAACGCCCACCTTCGCTCCCCGTTTCTCCCGGTTTCTCGCCGTTTCTCCCCGTTCTTCCCCGAATCGTCCCAGATCGTCCCAGATCATCCCGTTTTGTACCTATCCACAGTACGAATCTCCGCGGACAATCTGGAAACGCCGAGCCGGCGCGGCGTCCCGGGCCGTGTGACGTGCGATGGTGCAGGCGTGGACCCCACATCACCTGCCATCGTCGGGCTCGCCCGCGTCTCCACCCACGCCCAGGACACCCAACTCCAGCTCGACGCCCTCCGCGACGCCGGCTGCACCCAGATCTTCGAGGAGCATGTCTCAACTCGCAGCACCGCCCGGCCCGGACTCGAGGCGGCTCTCGCGGTCCTCCGTCCCGGCGACACCCTTGCCGTCTGGAAGCTCGACCGCCTCGGCCGTTCGGTGAAGGACGTCCTCATCATCGCCGACGACCTCCGCGCCCGCGGCAGTGTGTTCGGCCGCCCGCGCGTGATTAGCCCCGACATGGCCACCGAGATCCGTGCCCGCCGCGCCGGCGGCGAGACCCTCATCTCGATCGCGAAGTCGTTCGGCGTCTCCCGGACCAGCGTCTCGCGCTGCCTCGACGACGACGCCGTCACCCGCGCGCCGTCGTTGTCCCGACGCCGCGCCGCCGGCCGCTGACCCGCCCGGACCAGGCCCGGCCGCGACAGCGCGGCGTTCCGCGGTGCCTACGTGGGCTGGTTGATGAACTCGAGGATGTGGCCGGGGGTCCGCTTGTCCCAGGCGGCGCCGCCGTGGCCACGCTCCTGGTAGCGGATCAGGGTGCAGTGGGGGATGAGCTGGGCGGTTTCCGCGACGATGTCGGGTGCGAAGGAGGTGTCCTTGTCCCCGAAGATGAGGAGCACCGGTGCCGTGATCTGGGACAGCACTGGCCGGGCGTCGACGTCCATCACGGCGGCTGTCTCCACCAGGACGTCGGGCAGGTTGTTGCCGGAGGAGGCGAGCATGCGTCCCATCGGCACGCCCAGGATGCGGCGGACGACGCGGAGCCGTTCCCCAGGAAGAACATCCTCGAACAAGGCCGCGCCGGCCTCGGTGTACCGGCCGTTGCCCAGGGCCTCGCCCATTCGGCGCGTGCTCTCAACGGTCGCCGCGGTGGGGGTGGCGGCTGCGGAGAGGAGCACGACTCGGCCCATGGCGTCCGGGTGCCGGGCGGCGAGGAACTGGGCGATCATCCCTCCCAGGGACAATCCGACGACCGCGTCGACGTGCCCACCGAAGGTTTCGGCGATGACGTGGGCGACGTCGTCGGCCATGTCCGCGATCGTGTGACCCAAGGGCATGTCACGCCGTCGAGTCAGCCGCCAGACCGTGCACCCTCCCGCGGCCAGGGGTTCCAGCAGAGTGCGACGAACCCGGGCCCACACCATCCGCACAATGCCGGGGCCTCCCGGCAGGAAGATCACCGTCCGTGGACCGGTGCCGATCGCGTCGTAGGCGATGCCGTTGCTGAAGGTCCCGGTCCGGACCTCGAGCTTCGATGCTCGCCGTCGTGTTCCCGCCTTGAGCCGCGCCACCGTCCCCATCTCCTTTGATGAACCGAGGGCGGCCTGCCGGTGCCCCGACGGCGTGCGGTCGGGTCGTCCTGTGACAGAGGGTACGCCGGAAGACTCCGCGGTGGAGCGGCAGTCAGATCATCGGCGAGGCCCTGAACTGCTCAGCCGCCGGTGCCTGCAGAGGCCGCCGCACCCGGAATCGCCCGCCGCGGCGGATCCGGTTGTGATCCCGCGAGAAGCGCGAGCATAATGACCGGACGCCGCACGGCTCGGCCGGCGCGCCTCCCGTCGCGGCGCCAACGGACGGAGGAGGCCCGGTGAGGGTTCGACCAGTGACACGGCTGCGCGTGGCCTTCTCGCCGGTCCTCGGGGGACCGATCGAGTACGCCTGGCACCTGCCGGAGGGGGCCGACCCGCATCGCGTCCCCGTGCTGTACCTGCTTCACGGCCGGGGGCAGTCGATGCGGGTGTGGCAGCGGGTGGTCCCCGCGCTGGAGGAGCTCGCCGCCGCGGGCATGCCCCTCCTCACGATCATGCCGGACGCGCCGTGGCAGGGCCGCGCCAGCTTCTGGCTGGACTCCCGGTACACCGGGGGTGCGGGCGGCGGACCCGGCGCGCCCGTCGAGACGGCCATCGTGACGGACCTGGTCGACGCCGTCGACGCCACCTTCGGCACGCTGACGGACCGGCGGTGGCGGCTCGTGGGAGGGGTGTCGATGGGCGGGGCGGGCGCCCTGCGGATGGCGCTCGTGCGCCAGGATCGTTTCGCCGGGGCGCTCGCCCTCAGCCCCGCCGTCTACGTCCCGCTGCCGGCGGCCGGGTCGAGCACGCGCGTCTCCGGGGCGTACGGTGTCGGCGACGTGCTGTTCGACGACGAGCGCTATCGCGAGGTCAGCTACGTGCGCGCGCTCGCGCGCCTCGATCCGGGTCTGCCGGTGCGGCTCTTCATCGCCGCCGGTGACCGGGAGCGCATCTACGCCCACGAGACGGGCGAGCAGAACATCACCCTGGCCGCCGCCGGGATCCACGACCGCGCCAGGCGGGTGCCCGGCGTGACCTCGGAGCTGCGCATCCTGCCGGGGGGACACTCCTGGGCGGTGTGGGTGCCAGCCTTCCGGGAGGGCGTCCGGCGACTCGTCACGGGCCTCCGCGACGACGACGGCGCGGCCTGAGGGGGCGCCGTCGCCTCAGAGGGAGTCCCCGAAGTCCGCCCGGAACTGCGCGGCCAGCCGCTGCTGCCACGCGGAGGTGGGACGCAGGCGGCCGTAGAAGAACCGCAGCACGGGGGGCTCCTCCACGAACTCGAGACCGCCCACCAGCTCGCGGTTCTCGTAGAGCCAGGTGAGCCGGTCGACGGCGTACTCCACCTGGGAGAGCGTGAACACGCGGCGGGGGAGGGCGAGACGGAGGAGTTCCATGTTGGCGAGCGGCTCGGAACCGTCGGGGTTGCGCTGCTCGGAGAGGGTGCCACGCTCCATGCCCCGAATGCCGCCGGCGATGTAGGCCGCTGCCGCGAGCGCGCCGGCCGGGTACTGGCGTTGCGGCACGTGGGGGAGGAAGGCCATCGCGTTGACGTGGGCGCCGAGGCCCCCGGCGGGCGTGATCATGGGAACCCCGCGGTCCACGAGGGCGTCCACCATGTACCGGATGAACATGGGGCCCTGGGAGATCATGTCGAAGTCGAGGGTCTCCTCGAGACCGACGGTGATGGCCTCCATCTCCCGGACGGACATGCCGCCGTAGGTCAGGAATCCCTCGTAGAAGGGCACCAGGGCACGCATGCGGTCGTAGAGCGCGCGGTCCCGGATGCAGATGCCGCCGCCGCGGGCATGACCCAGCTTGCGGGCCGAGAAGTAGAGGATGTCCGACAGGTCCGCGAACTCGCGCGCGATCTGGGCGATCGGGACGTCCGCGTACCCGGGTTCGCGGGTGCTGACGAAGTACAGGTTGTCCGCGAGTAGCGAGGCGTCGAGGACGAGGAGCAGTCCGTGCTGGTCGCAGACCCGCCGCACCTCCCTCAGGTTGGCGAGCGAGAGGGGCTGACCGCCGATGAGGTTGGTGCCGACCTCGATCCGCACGTAGGCGATCGGGCGGTCACCGGTGGCGAGGTCCGCCAGCGCGGCAGCGTCGAGGTTGCCCTTGAACCCGAGGGTGCTCGTCACCTCGAGTCCCTCCGGGCGGATCAGCTCCACGACCTCCCCGCCACGGTGGGTGATGTGGGCCTTCGAGGTGGTGAAGTGGTAGTTCATGGGTACGAGCGACCCGGGAGTCACGAAGGTCTCGGAGATGATGTTCTCCGCGGCCCGGCCCTGGTGGGTCGGCAGGAAGTACTCCATCCCGAAGATCTCGCGCAGCTTCCCGGCCAGCCGCGTGAAGGTGGCGGAGCCGGCGTACGCGTCGTCCGCGGTGAGCATGGCGGCCTGCTGGCGGTCCGACATGGCGTTCACCCCGGAATCGGTGAGCATGTCGAGGAACACGTCGGCGTTCTCCAGGAGGAAGGTGTTGTTGCCGGCGGCGTTGATGCGGTCCACGCGCTGCTCCACGGGGAGCAGATTCAGCTTCTGGACGATGCGCACCTTGTGCATCTCCAGGGGGATCTCAGCGCCGGAGTAGAACTTCACGTGTGCCATGGCCATCCAATCTGTCCACCGGGAGGCGTCGTTGCCCGCCCTCCGGGAGCAGGCTAGCCAGCGGCGGGGCATCGTGACGGCCGTGCCTACAGGCTGGGACGATCCGCTCGCGGGCTCGCCCCGCGCTCCGGCCGGGTGACAGGATTGACGGTGAGCAAGGAGGCCGCATGTCTGTGCCCACGTGGGACGAGTACTTCCTCGGAATCGCGCACGCCGTCTCCGCGCGGGCGAAGTGCCACCGCCGCAAGGTGGGTGCGGTGCTGGTCCTGGACCGGCGGATCATCGCCACCGGGTACAACGGCGCGGCACCCGGCGAGCCGGACTGCCTCGAGGGCGCCTGCCCCCGCGGACAGCTCGACTACAGCGTGGTGCCCGCGCTCGGCGACTACGACAGGCCCGGCAGTCCGGGGTTCTGCATCGCCATCCACGCCGAGATCAACGCGCTGCTGTTCGCGACGCGGGACACCAAGGGCGCGACCGCCTACATCACCGATCCGCCCTGCCCGGGATGCCGGAAGGCGCTGGCGGCCGCCGGGATCGTGCGGGTGGTGTACCCGGGGGGCGAGTACGATCGCCCGGGTCTCACCACGTGGCCGTGAGGTGTGTCAGTGGGGCCCGGAGTGGCCGGGTGGGTCGATGTAGCCGTCCTCGACGGCGGCGCGCAGCACGTCGAGTGACGTCTTGACCTCCCTGCCCAGCTCCTGGTACCGGCTGGCGACACGGTTCAGGTAGGTGACGACCGTGGCCAGCTTGACCGGCGGATCGAGCCGACCACCCACCGACTTGCGGGGCACGCCCTCCGCGAGGAGGCGCAGCACCTCCAGCTCGCGGGGCGCCAGGTGAGGGATCAGGTTCTCGTCGGTGGCGAGGACGAAGGCCAGGTCGGAGGACACCGCGAAGTGGCCGAGGGCGGCGGCGCGCACCACTTCGACGATCTTCTCCACCTCGTCGGACTTGAGGACGAGTCCTGTCGCCCCCGCCTGGATGGCACGCCGGATCGGGACCGGCCGGAGCTCGGAGGTGAGCACCACGACCTTGATGCCGCGGCGGACCAGCTCGGCGATTCCCTCCTCCGGCACGCTGCCGTCGTTCAGGTACAGGTCGTACAGGACCACGTCGGGTGGGGTGTCCCACGCCTCGATCTTCGCGAGCAGCTCCGCCCACGTCCGGGACTGCCCCAGCCAGGTCAGCTCGGGGACGGAGTGGGCGGCCGGAAGTTCGTCGAGCCAGTCCGGCACCTGTCGCCGCGTCATGAGCGCAGCAAGGCCCTCGACGACGATCGGGTGGTCGTCGACCGCGGTCACCCTCACGGTGTGCCGTGCGCGCGCTGTCATGCGCTCATCGTCCCCCTCGCGACGCGGCGGGGGCGCCTCGTGCCTGGTCATGCAATAGTGGGACAGCGCGTGTGAGGTGCGCCACACCGCCATCGCGGTGCAGGTGCCAGCCCTGCGCCACGGCCCTGACGGGCTCATCCGCCGGGTCCCGGAAAGGACCACGGACACCCGCCACGCGCCGGCGTCGGGGATGGGCGTGCACGTGGCGCGGACGGACCGGGCGCCGTCGCCGGGCAGGTCGGCGAGTCCGGCCAGGACGGTGGCGAGGTGGCGCTGCGCGTTCGCCGGCGCACCCTCGGCGATCCGGACGGTCGCGGACACGCCGCGGCCGCGAAGCCGGCCGATCACCTCGTCGAGGGTGTCGGTGACCGTGGGGAACATGCGATCCCGGGTACGCTCCTCGAGCTCGTGCGCCTGGG
Organism: Actinomycetales bacterium; assembly: GCA_022838965.1. Next base: position 6,484 of record JALHDK010000028.1, read on the forward strand.
CGCGAACCTCCGGCGCAGTGACATCGAGCTCACCCCTCGCCACGGCGCGGATGAACAGCGCCACCCCGTCATGGAGGCGGTCCAGCCTCCGCTCCAGTTCGGTGGCGAGACGCAGGCGGCCGGCCAGCAGTGCGCGGGATCGCACCACCTCCGCCTCCGCGAGGCGGATCTCCCGGATCATGCGGGTGAGCAGCAGCCCGACCACCAGGGTCGGCAGGACGCCGATCAGCGGGTAGAGCACGAGCGGCGGCTCGTGGCCCACGCTGGACGTCCCGAGCCGGGCAAGGTCAGCGATCCCGGCGATGATCACGAGGCCGGCACCCGCCACCACCAGTTCCCGCAGCGGGCGGGACACGGCGTGGACCAACAGGATCCCGCTGCCGCCGGCTGCGATCCAGTAGGGCACGGTCGACCCCGCGGGCAGCGCCCAGGCGACGAGCGCGGTGCCCGCCCAGAGGGCCAGCACGAGACCCAGCGAGCAGGTGAACGTGAGTCCCGTACGGAGGGAGCGGACCCCGCAGACCACCGTCGTCGTGCCCATGATCACGGCGGCCAGCCAGCCCGCCCACGGCTCGGCCAGGAACGGGGAGAGCCAGAATGCGTGCCACACGGTCATCGCCACGAACGGCATGACCGCCGCAAGGACCACCGGGCGGAACTCCCGCGTCGTGCCGTCCGCCGCGTCCGGCGGGTCGGCGGGCTCCCAGAACAACCGGACCGTGGTGCCCTGCCCGGGACGGGAGGACACGGTGGCGCCACCTCCGGCGTCGAGCATGCGCTGGAGGATGGACGAGCGCCACCCGGCCCCGCGGGCGCTGTCGGCCGGGTCGAAGCCGACTCCCTCGTCCCGGATCTCGACCTCCACTCCCGCCCCGGCGCGCGAGAGGGTGATGGCCACCCTGTCCGTCCCGGCATGCCGCTCGACGTTGCGGAGGGCCTCCATCGCGGCCCGGAGGAAGGCGTCCGCGACGTCGGCAGGCAGGGCGACGTCCTCACGGATGTCCATGTCGGCATGCAGCCGGAAGCGTGCCGCCACCAGACGCAGCCTCCCGGCGAGATCACCCGGCATGTCAGGTGCGGGCACGGCGAGGGTCTCGAACGCCTCGTCGAGGCGTACCGCGGCCGCCACCGCGTCCGCGGCGGGAACGGCTGCCCGGTCCATCGCGATCGTTCGCAGGGTGTGGACCACCTCGTCGTGGACGAACCGCTCCACCTCGCGGGCGGCACGTTCGTAGGCGTCCTGCCGCGAGGCCCGGTCCCGCTCCCGGAGGCGGGCAGTCCGCATCGCGGTCGCCGCCCGTGCGGCCCTGGTGAGGACATCCTGGCCGATGATCATGTACGCGCCCGCGAGCACCAGCGCCCCCGACTCGGCGGCCAGGACGCGGACGTGGTCGAACCCCACCGGGGAGCCGCTCCAGCCGGCGGCGCGGGCGACGGCGTGGACGGTCACGACCGCCGCCACCGCGAGGACGGGCCGCCGGCCGCTGTCCCCGGCGACGGCGAACACCACCCCCGCCATGAGGAACGCCATCGGCCACCACGTCGACACCGCCGGTGTGGCTGCGGCGGGAAGAACGAGCAGCAGCCCGAGTGACAGCTGCAGGAGCAGCAGGGTCCGCCGCCGCGGACTGGTGTCACGTCCCAGCAGCACCACGATCATGCCGGCTGGCGCAGTGACCAGGAGCGCCATCCCGAGAGCCTCGCGCGGGGCGAGTCCACCACGGGCCGCCAGCGTCAGAGACAGGCCGTTGATCAGGGTCAGGGTGCAGAACACCACGGCGGCCGCCCGCACGAGGAGGTCGACGGCGTCCTCCCACGGCCGCCCGCCGCCGGTGCTGCTGCGGCGTACCGATCGCATCCACCACTCGCGACTCCCTGCCCCCCAAGGGGTGCCCCGTCGTCCAGCCATGTCACGCGGGGAGGGTCCGTGCGAACTGGAGGAACTCCTCGTCGCTGCTGACAACCCAGGAGCCGTCGACGTACCGGGACAGCCGGCCCGCGAGCGCGCGATCCGGCCTGACGAGGGTCAGCGCGACCCTCCACGAGCCGTTGATCGGCAGGACCGTGACGGTCGCGTCCGCGCTGCTGCCGCGTCTGGCCGCGGCGGGCACCATCTCGAGGACGCGGGCACCCAGCCGCTGCGGTTCCTCCGGTGCGCCGTCCGCGACGCGCACGGTCACGGAGTGGCCGCGTTCGCGCACCGTCGCCGCCACCTGCAGAAGGTCCTGGGACAGGTCGGCGAGCATCTGGTCCCGCAGGGTCCGCTCAACAGCGTCCGCCCGTGCGCGGACCGCGGGATCGCCGGCATCCAGCTCGCCGCTGGCCACGCCGTGGACGAGGTCCGCGACCGCCGCCATGCGGGCGGTGAGCGCGAGAACGAACTCGGCCCGGGCGAGCGCGTCGGCGCGGGCCCGGGCGAACTCCTCTCCGGTGCGGTAGGACTCCCACGCCAGTGCGTCGAGGACGAGTCGCACGGCGAAGTAGCTCGCCATCCCGACGGCGGGGTGCGCGATCGTCCACAGGAACGTCGAGGCGGCGGCCTCCCATCCCGCGCGGGCCACCGTGAAGCCGAGGACCAGCGCGGATGATCCGAGCCCGGTGACGACCATGACCGCGGGATGGTGGAAGAGGGTCAGGGGGACCATCACCGCCAGAGCCGCGGTGCCGGCCCAGAACAGGGCGGGGTTGGCCACCCCGTCCGGCAGGGCCCATCCGTTGAGGCCGGTGGCGGCCCAGGACGTCGCGAGGAGGAGGAGCCCCATCCAGCGGCTCGGCCCCCGGCGGAGTGAGACCAGCACGAGAGTGCCGGTCACGAGGGTGATGAGCAGGGCGGACAGCCAGGCGGCGCCGGGCCGGGCGAGCGCCGGGGCGAGCCACGCCGCGTTCCAGAGCGCATAGGCGAAGTAGGGGAGGATGATGAGGGAGGTGCGGGGGTAGAGGCCGGCGAGTGCGCCGTACCCGGCGCTCCTGGCGAACCGGGGGGACGCCGCCTCCTCGCCCGCCCGCCAGCTGAGGAGCACGGTCGTGCCCTGACCCGGCCGCGAGCGCACCTCGGCCTCGCCGCCGACGTCGAGCATGCGCTGGAGGATGGACGACCGCATGCCCGTGCGGGGATGCGACGCGGTGGGGTCGAAGCCGACACCCTCGTCCGCCACCTCCACGATCACCGTGAGCCCGGCCCGTCGCAGGGTCACGCGCGCCTCGCTCGTATGCGCGTGGCGCTTCACGTTGCGCAGGGCCTCGAGCGTGGCGAGAACGAGCGCGTCGTTGACGTCCGGCGGTACGGACACGGACTCGTCCGCCGTCACCTGCACGTGGAGGTCCACGGCCCGGGCGGCGTCGGTGAGGCGCTCGGCCAGGGTCGCGCCCTCGGCCACCTGATCGGGCACCTCCTGCAGGAACCCCTCCAGTCGCGCTGCCGCGTTCACCGCCGCCGCGGCGGACACCTGGCGGCGGTCCATCGCGATGGTCCGCAGGGTGTGCAGCACCTCGTCGTGCACGAACCGCTCCACCTCGCGCGCCGACCGTTCCCGGGCCTGCGCGATTGCCGCGCGCTGCCCCTCGCGGACCGCTGCCGCCTGTGACTCGTCCGTGAAGCGCGCGGCCCGCAGCAGGGTTTCCATGATCACGTACATCACCGTGGCGCTGAACACGCCGAGGCCGGCCTCTGCGGCGAGCTGCCGGGCGAGGGTCTCGCCCCAGGGGATCCCCGCCGCGGCCCAGGTGAGGGGACGCAGCACCAGGTGGAAGGCGAGCAGGAGGCCCACCAGGACGGCGCGGTGCCACGACCGTCCCGCCACCACCACGAACATCGCGGTTGCGAGCAGGTAGCGCATCGGCCACCAGACGGGTGCCACCGCGGCCGCCTGCCACGTCCCCGCGAGGCCGAGGCCGAGCCCCGCGAGCAGCGCCAGCACGGCGGCGGCATGCCACCCCACCCGCTCGACGCCCTTTGCCAGCATCACCACCTGGGCGGCCAGGGAGGCCAGGATGACGGCGAGCCCGATCCACCCGGGCGTGGGACCGAGGATTCCGAAGGCGGCCACGGTGCCGGCCAGACCGTCGACCGCCACCAGGCCCGCGGTGACCAGCCGCATGGCGGTGAGGATCGTGGTGTGCCACGGGCGCTCTCCGCGGGCAGCGGCGAGCAATCGCATGCGCGAAAGGATCCCGCCGCCCTTCATGCGCTCAGGATAGGCCGTCCCTCCGACGCTCACGGCTGTTGCCCGCCCCCTCCCCCGAACTCGGCGCTACCCTCGCCCTATGCGCGTCGCCGACCTCCTCGCCGCTCTCGATCTCCCGGCCACCGGACTGCCCGACGTCGACGTCACCGGCGTGACGCACAACGCTGACTGGGTGCAGCCCGGGTACGCCTTCGTCGCCATCCGGGGTGCCCGGGTGGACGGTCACCGCTTCCTCCCCGTGGCGGCCGCGCGTGGCGCGGTCCTCGCCCTGGGGGAGGGCCTGCCCGACGGCGCCGCTCCCGCCCTCCCGTACGTCGTCGTCCGCAGCGCCCGGGAGGTGCTCGCCGACGCCGCGGCGATCCTCGCGGGGAACCCCTCGCGGGAGCTGCGCGTGGTCGGGGTGACGGGCACGGACGGCAAGACGACGACGAGCTGGCTCACGCGACACCTGCTGCGTGCGGCGGGCCTCCGGACCGGACTCCTCTCCACGGTGGGGTACGAGCTGCCCGACGGCGTGCTGCGCCACTTCCCGGCGCACTTCACCACCCCGGAGGCCCCGCAGGTGCAGGCGGTGTTGCGGGAGATGGTGGACGCCGGTGCTGACGCCGCGGTGCTGGAGGCCTCCAGCCACGCCCTCGCGCTCGACCGGGTGCGGGCGGTCGACTGGGAGGTGGCGGTGTGGACGCACCTCACCCGCGAACATCTCGACTTCCACGGCACCGTGGAGAACTACTTCGCGGACAAGCGGAAACTGGTGGAACGGGCCCGGTTCGCGGTGCTGAACGCCGACGACGCGTGGTTCAGCCGCCTGCGGCGGATCGCCCCCGCCGAGACGAGCTACAGCGCGGACGGCGCGGATGCGGACTGGCGTGCCGACGGCATCGCCGAGAGCGGACGTGGACTGGCCTTCGCGGTGGACTCCCCCCTGGGCGAGTTCGCGGTGAACCTGCCGATGATCGGCCGGTTCAACGTGGCGAACGCCCTCGCCGCGATGGCCGCGGCAGCACATCTCGGGGCGACGGCGGAGCAGCTCGTTACGGGAATGGCGGGTTTCCGGGGCGTGCCCGGGCGCATGGAACTCGTCCCCGCGGACGACGTGCGGGTGATCGTGGACTTCGCCCACACCCCGCCGTCGCTGGAGAAGGCGCTCGCCACGCTGCGGGCGACGACGGAGGGCCGGTTGTGGGTCGTGCTCGGCGCCGCGGGGGGGCAGCGGGACCCGTCGAAGCGGGCGCCGCTCGGGGAGGTGGCGACGCGGCTGGCGGATCGGGTGGTGTTCACGGAGGAGGACTACCGGGACACCCCGCTCGAGGACATCCTCCGCGAGATGGAGCGCGGGGCACGCGAGGCCGGGCGGTCCAACTTCGTGAGCATCCCGGACCGCACCGACGCGATCCGGCACGCCGTGGTGTCGGCGGCGCCGGGCGACACGGTGCTGCTGGCCGGCAAGGGCCCGGAGGACACCATCGAGCGCGGGTCCGAGGCCGTGCCGTGGAACGAGGTCGAGGAGGCCCGGGCGGCGATCGCGCTGCGGTGACGCCGGGGTCCGTTATCCGATCGTGTCCCCCGTTCCCCGCCACCCGGGCCGGGGGGCGAGGTGGCTGCCGGCTCGGGCCTCTCTGACATCGAGGGCATCGAGGTCGACTGGGTTCCCGAGATGATGCAGTACGCCGACAAGTTCGTGGACCTCTCCGACCCGGCGCTCGAGGGGCGCTGGCTGGACTGGAAGACCGCAGCGGTCACCACCACGGACGGCCGGCTCATCGGCTACGGCTCGGACATCGGCCCCGAGGGCGTCTGCTACCGCGGTGACCTGTTCGCGCAGGCCGGCCTCCCCACGGACCGTGAGGAGGTGGCCGCACTCCTCGAGGGTGTACTGCCGACGATCGTTGAACCCGATGCCCCAGACGGCCACAACAGGCTTCCCTCCGTGGTGGAGGTAGGCCTTATCGCCCGTATCCCTTGTCAGGCCCATGCGGTCCACAAGTGTCTTGAAGTCCTCGATGACCCGCTCGGTGCCCCCTCTGGGGAGCCCGGAGAGGTCGTACATGAGGGCATACGCGCGCCCATGGTTGTTGGCGGCGGCGCGGCAGTTGGCGAGGACCTTGGTGAACTGCTCGAAGCCCTTCGAGTGGGCCACCTCTCCGGCGAAGCGCTGGACGAAGGCGCCGTCGATGCCGTACTCCGCCATCCACTCGAAGTGCCGGTCCACAGACCGGGGGATCTGGGCGCTGTAGACTTGGGCCACGCTGCCATCGGCGTGGCGGAACTCGGTGTCGAAGCGCTCATCCTCGCCCAGCTCCGACATGTCCGGCCACAGGTCGATGGAGCACGAACCCGGCCTGAAGCCGTTTCTGCCATTGTAGTGGTACCAACCTCGGTCTAGGCTGTCCCCCTCGCACGCGAACCACCCTTGATAGCCGCACATGATCTTGCCCTCGAGAGTGCTCACGTCGACCCCCTGACTCGTGGGGCCGGTGTACGGCTGCAACACGTCATCCATCCCCTCAGCTATCTCGGGTTGGGACTGAGCGCGATGGCAGCCCAGACAGAGCACGGCGACGACGAGCACAACCTGCAGGCGAGTGGTGAGCATCTCTGTTGACCTCCTCGGCGCGCCAGGGCCGTCGGCCCGAGGCGACCATACACTACAGGTTGCCGCAGTGGGCAGGAGGGGACAAGGGGAGCGCGGTACTGCTGCCGCTAGACCTGCTCTGGCGGAGGTGCTAAGCACCCCGTGCCGAACCAGCCAGAGACG
>JALHDK010000250.1 GCA_022838965.1 Actinomycetales bacterium
GGAGGGCGACGCATCCCGGTACGCCATCGTCCGTTTCCGCACGGTGGTTCCCGGGATGTGTCGCCCCTACCCGGACATGCCGTGGGCCCGGTCGCCCGCCGGCAACGTCGCGCCGGTTCGTAGGGGCGACCCCGCGCGGATGATGGTATCCAGGCGATCCGCCGGCAACGTCGCGTCGGCCTGTAGGGGCGACCCCGCCCGGGAGGCATGCCCGCATCACAAACCCGCGTTTCCCGGGCGGGGTCGCCCTCCGGCAACGCGGCGGTACACCGCGGAGGGCGACGCATCCCGGTACGGCGTCATCCGTTTCCACACGGTGGTTCCCGGGATGTGTCGCCCGTGCACGGATGCGCGGCGGCCTGGGCGACGCCGGCAACGTCGCATCGGTTCGTAGGGGCGACCCCGCCCGGCGATCATCCCCGCATCACAAACCCGCGTTTCCCGGGCGGGGTCGCCCTCCGCGGCGCAACCGGAGGGCGACGCATCCCGGTATCGCACCGTTCGTTCCCAGGCGATGGTTCCCGGGATGTGTCGCCCCTACCCGGATGGTCGGCGGTATCGGCGCGTCCCATGCGTCGCGATGGTTCGTAGGGGCGACCCCGTCACTTGCTGCGCTGCGACGCGGTCGCGACGACGAGCGGCGTCTTGTCCGCCAGGGCGTAGTAGCCCCCGAAGCGCTCGGTGAGCTCGGTGCCCTCCGCCAGCAGGTCCTGCACGAAGCGGTAGGAGAGCGTCTCGTAGAGCAACGCCGCCTCCACCGTGAACGGCCCGACTGCGCTGCCCACGTCCACACGGTAGGTCACCTCGTCGCTGCCGCCCACGAAGGTGGCGTCGTCCCGTGCGGCGCCGTAGACGGCGATGTCCGCCGGGAGGGCCGCCTTGTCCGCCCCACGCGGGAGCAGGCGGTTGTCCTTGACGTAGCTCGCCGCGCGCAACAGCGTGTAGGTGACCTCGCCGTCGCTGTTGGCCATGATGGGCTCGTAGATCTGCACCTGGTCGCCCGCGGTGATAACGTCGTAGTGCGGCTCACAGGCCAGCGGGTCGCCATCAGCGGCATTGCCGGCAATCCGCCCATCGGCCCCGGGGCGGCCCGACTCGAAGACGACCTGACCCGCCGCATCGGTGACCGTCACGTGCAGCCAGGCGCGGCGCGAGGGAAAGCTGGTGGGGAACTTGTGGCCGGCGAGCGTCTCCACGCGCACCCGCGCGGTGAGCACCTGGTCGGCCAGCGCCACGTCGACCAGCGACATCTGCGCCGTGCGCTCGGTCACCTGCGCCTCGACGCGATCGATCGTCGTGCGCAGCTCGGCCTGCTCCGCGGTCACCTCCAGATCGGCGCCCCAATCGGCCAGCATCTGCAGCATGAAGCGGTTGCCGCCGACGAACCAATGTTGGAAGAACGGCTGCCGCGCCGCCAGCCGCCGGGGTATCTGCGAGATGGCGACGGCGCCCTCGGCCAGCGGCATGTGACAGCCCTGGCACGAGACGGTCTCGTCGGCATAGGCGCTGTGCAGCCACTCGGTGTAGGGTGTCTGCTCCGGGAACTCGCCCAGGATCGCGCCTGCCGCGTCGACATACGGCGTGTAGAGGTTGTGGCAGGTGGCACAGTGCTCTGCGGAGAGCATATGCTCGCCATAGGTGGGGATGTAGCCGGTGTTGTTGCGCATCTGGGCGATGATCGGGTCCTCATAGGGGCCGTAGATACGGCGGTCGGGCGGGTCGGTGGCCGTGTCGATGACATAGCCGCCGCTGAACCCCGCCAGCTCGCCCAGGTTGCGCTCGGTTACCTGATGGCAGAGCGTGCAGGAGACGCCGTCGATCGCTGCGGCGTGGAGCGGGTGCGCGCGATTGGCGAAGCCATCGCCCAGCGCGGCCACCGGCTGGCCGGCGACCTTTGCCTGCGTCTGGGCCATCGGCATATGGCACGTGACGCACTTCTCCTCGATGACCGCCTGCAGCTCCGGCTGGCGGGCCACCTCGGCGCTGACCTTGGCCTGCCAGACCGGGTCGATGGCAGCGTGGGCCATCATCGTCGAGCGCCACGCCGTGATCATCGAGACGTTGGTGCCACTGCCGTCGGTCAGGAAGCCATGGCAGGGCGCGCACGCGCCGGGGCCGAGGAAATCGTCGGTCGCGAAGGCCGAGAGCGACCCACCCGGCGCCGGGCGGCGCGGCTCATCGGGCACAAGGGAAGGCGTGGCCGCAGCAGCGGCGCCCGTCGACGTAGCCGTCGCCTTGGGCCGCGGCGCCGACGTCGCGGTGGGTTCGGGCGCCTCCGTGCGAGGCGGCGTGGGCCACGCGCCACAGGCCGCCAGCGCCAAAGCGCAGCCCACGACGACCAGGGCGGAGAGTGTGAGCCACAGGGTCGAGTGCTGGGAACGTCCGTAAGCCATCGGGCTCCTTTCCGGGGCCTGGGCGGGTACCGAGTGCAGGGGGAGCGGCCACCTG
>JALHDK010000029.1 GCA_022838965.1 Actinomycetales bacterium
CGCCGCCCGGGCCGCCGACGTGCTGGATGTCATGCAGCCCGACGACGCCGCCGACCTCGTCTCCGACCTCCCTGCCTCCAAGGCGGCCGAGCTGCTCGGCCTGATGGAGCCGGAGGAGGCCCGGGACGTGCGACGGCTGCTCGCCTACGGCGAGCGCACCGCGGGTGGTCTCATGACCACCGAGCCGATCATCCTCGGCCCCGAGGCGACGGTGGCGACCGCCCTCGCGCACGCCCGCCGCAAGGACGTCAACCCCGCGCTGGCGACGATGATCTTCGTGACCCGGCAGCCGCTCGAGACTCCCACGGGACGGTTCCTCGGTGTGGTACACCTCCAGCGGGCCCTCCGCGAGCCGCCGCACGAGCCGCTCGGGAACGTCCTGGACACCGACGTCGAGACGGTGCGTCCGCACGACAGCATCGCGAAGGTCACCCGCCTGCTGGCGACCTACAACAACACCGTCCTGCCGGTTACCGATGACGACAAGCGTCTCCTCGGCGCGGTATCGGTCGACGACGTGCTCGACAACCTGCTGCCCGAGGGGTGGCGCGACGCGGAGGACGAGGAGACGGACGCCGCCGACCTGAGGATCCCCCATGGCTGAGCGGCTGGACCAACCCAAGGAGGAGCGCGGCCCCCGGCTGCCGCACGTCTCGCTGCGATCCGAGACCACCGCCCGCATCGCGGAGGGGATCGCCCGCTTCACCGGGACGCCGCAGTTCCTGGTCTGGCTCACCCTTTTCGTGGTGACCTGGCTGGTGTGGAACTCCTGGGGACCGAACCACCTCCGGTTCGACAAGGCCGAGTTCGGGTTCACCGCCCTCACCCTCATGCTCTCCCTCCAGGCGTCCTTCGCCGCCCCGCTCATCCTCCTCGCCCAGAACCGCCAGGACGCCCGCGACCGCGTCACGGCCGAGCAGGATCGCCAGCGCGCCGAGCGGAATCTGGCCGACACCGAGTACCTGGCCCGCGAGATCGCAGCGATCCGGCTCGCGCTCGGCGAGGTCGCGACCCGTGACTACGTGCGCGCCGAACTCCGGGACCTCCTGGAGGAGCTGGTGACCGAGATGGAGCGGTCCCGGCCCCCTGACGAGCCCGTTTCCGAGGAGCGTGGACGCGGGCGGTAGGATCGGCACATGCCCGCAGTCACCGAGGGCGCCGTGCGCTCGCAGCTGGAGTCCGTGATCGACCCCGAGATCCGGCGTCCGATCACGGAACTCGACATGGTGCGCAGCGTGACGGTCAGCGACGACGGTGCCGTGGTCGTGGGGATCGACCTCACCACCGCGGGCTGCCCGCTGCGGGACACCATCACCCGGGACGTGCGCGCGCGGGTTGGCGAGCTCGCCGGCGTGACCTCCGTGTCCGTGGAACTCGGGGTCATGACCGACGAGCAACGGCAGGCGCTCCGTACCCGGTTGCGGGGCGGCGTCGCCGAACCGGTCATTCCGTTCTCCCAGCCGGGCTCGCTCACCCGGGTGTACGCCGTGACCTCCGGCAAGGGCGGCGTCGGCAAGTCCTCCGTCACCGCGAATCTCGCGGCGGCGTTCGCGGCGCGCGGACTGAAGGTGGGCGTCGTCGACGCCGACATCTACGGCTTCTCGATTCCCCGGATGCTCGGCGTCGCCCACCCGCCGGTGCAGCTCGACGACATGATCGTGCCCCCGGTGGCCCATGGTGTGAAGGTCATCTCGATCGGGATGTTCACAACCCCCGGAACGCCGGTGATCTGGCGGGGCCCGATGCTCCACCGCGCGGTCCAGCAGTTCCTCGCCGACGTCTTCTGGGGAGACCTCGACGTCCTGCTCCTGGACCTGCCCCCCGGCACCGGCGACGTCGCCATCTCCGTCGCGCAGTTCCTTCCCGCCTCCGAGATCCTCGTGGTCACCACCCCGCAGGTCGCGGCCGCGGAGGTGGCCCAGCGTGCCGGGATCCTCTCGGCCCAGACCCGGCAGCACGTCGTCGGGGTGGTCGAGAACATGTCCTGGCTCGAGACTCCGGACGGCCGGCTTGACGTCTTCGGTTCGGGTGGGGGCGACCAGGTGGCTCGCGACCTCTCCCGGGGACTCGGCTACGAGGTGCCCCTCCTCGCCCAGGTCCCGATCGACGTCGCGCTCCGCGCAGGCGGCGACGTCGGCATGCCCGTGGTCCTGGACAGGCCCAATTCGCCGGCTGCCGTCGCCCTGCTGGCGGTGGCGGACCGGCTGGCGGCCCGGGCGCGTGGCCTCGCGGGGCGCCCGCTCGGAATCGTCCCCCGGTAGCACCTCCATGGGCGGCATCAGCGGCTGGGAAGGAGTCGTCCTCCTCCTCATCGTCCTGCTCGTCGTGGGCCCGGACAAGCTGCCCGAGTTCGCGTCCCAGTTTGGCGGCTGGGTGCGGCAGGCGCGCGACTTCCTCCGGGAGGCGAAGACCTCCCTCAAGGACGAGTTCGGTGAGGACATCTCGGACCTGCGCTCCCTGGACCCCCGCCAGTACGATCCCCGCCGCATCGTCCGCGAGGCGCTCATGGACGACGTGGTGCCACGGCCACCGGCGCGCCCGCCTGCCCCGCCCGGGCAGCCGGCTCTCCCGCCTCCCACGGTGCCAGGAGGGGGCCCGGCGCCCTTCGACGACGAGGCAACCTGAGACGAACGCAACCTGAGACGAACGCAACCCGAGACAGCGCCGGCCCGGATCAGCCGGATCAGTTGGCCTGCTGCTCCCCGAGCGTCACCTGGATGTCCTCGACGCGGCCGCCGCGCCGGATGGTGAGCGTGATGACGTCCCCCGGTGCGTGGGCGCGGACGTAGACGATCACCTCGTCGGCGCTCGTCATGGGCCGACCGTCGATCGAGAGAATGATGTCGCCCGGCCTGATGCCGGCGCGGTCGCCCGGGCCGCCAGGCGAGACCGGCTCCGTCCCGTTGCTCGGAGCGGTGGCGACCTGGACCCCTTCTCCGGTGTAGCGGCTGTCCAGGAGGATGCCGATGATCGGATAGGTGGCGACACCTGTCTCGATGAGCTGGTCCGTGGTCCGCTTCACCTGGTTGGACGGGATCGCGAAGCCGAGACCGATGCTCCCCGTGGCCTGCGTCAGGCCGGAAGCCTGCGCGATCGCGGTGTTGATCCCGATCACCTCGCCGTTCGCGTTCACGAGCGGGCCCCCGGAGTTCCCGGGATTGATCGCCGCGTCCGTCTGGATGGCGTTGATGAAGGTGGTGGACGAGGCGGAACCCGCCGTGATCGCCCGGTTGAGGGCGGAGACAATCCCCGAGGTCACGGTGCCCTCGAGCCCGAGCGGAGCGCCGACGGCGATGACCGGATCGCCCACGACGACGTCGTCCGAGTTCGCGAGGGGAAGCGGTTGCAGCCCCGTCCGCCCCACGCGCAGCACGGCGAGATCGTAATCGGAGGTGCGGCCCACGATCTCCGCCTCTTCGACCGTGCCGTCCGGGAAGGTCACCTGGATGGTCCCGCCGTCCGCCGCCAGGTCGATGACGTGGTTGTTGGTGACGATGTAGCCGTCGGCCCGGAGGATCAGTCCGGTGCCCGACGCCGCCGCCGTGGCACTGCGTGCCTCGATGTACACCGTCGACGGCACGACGGCCTGTGCGATGGCGGCCACGGAGTCGGGTGCACGGACGATGGTCGAGGACGAGGTGGGTGGCGCACTCGCGACGGCGCCCAGTCCGAACCACTCGCGGGCCCCCAGGGCGCCCACCACGACTCCCGCGAGGAGCGCCACGACCATGAGCAGTGCTGCCGTTGACCGCCGCACCATGCGGGGCCCGGGCCGCCCGCTGGCGTGCGTCGCGGGGCCATACGGCGCCGGGGGGTACTGCGCGTCCGGATACCGGGCGCCCGGGTACTGCGGCTCGGGGTACTGCGGCTCCGGGAACTGCGGCTCCGGGAACTGCGCCTGGGGAGGATGCGCCCTGTCCCCCGCCGGGCTCAACGGCAACGGCATCGTCGGCGACGGTCCGCCGGCGGCGAGTGGAACCGTGGGGTCCGGGGTCGCGGCCTCAGGCGGCCGGAACCGCACGTCGGAGTCCGTGTCTCCACCCGGGCTGGTCCATGGGCCGGCATCCCACCGGTCACCGCCACCCTGTGTCATCGAACCACCTCTCGCACCACGGAGGCCAGCACATCCAGCCCGCGCTCCCATAGTCCCACCGGCGAGGCGTCCCGGCCACGCGCGGGCAGGCCCGCGGCCACCACGTCGCGCACGACCGCGTCGCCGGTGACCACCACCGCGACGTCCCCGCACTGGACCACGATGGCGTGCTCCGGGACCGAGTCGGGATCAACGACGCCCCGCACCTGGAGCATGGTTGCCGAACCGCCCGGCCCGACGACGTCGACGCTCACCACGTCACGGTCCGCCACCCTCCGCAGGGTGGCGGACGACATCCTGACATCCTCCGGCAGCTCGGGAACCACCCACGCGGGAACCGGCGGGTCGGCCACCAGGGTTGCCCGCGCGACGGCGGCGGGTGACGGAGTGGCCAGGAGGGCGGCGCCGTCGAACGCGGCCTCGCTCGTCGCGCCCATCGCCACGACTGCACCGGCCACCATGATGACGGCGCCTCCGCCCGCCGCGGCCCGCACCGCGACCCGCCGGCGGACGGCGGGCAGCGAGAGCCTGTCCCGCATGGACGCGAGCAGTCCCTCGCACCGCGACGGTGGATCACCGATCCGCGCGGCGAGGCCGGACGGGACCTCCGCCTCGCCCAGCGCGCGCAGCTGCGCCGCCAGATGCCGCTCCGCGGCCACCTCCGCCCGGCATCGCGCACAGCCGCGCAGGTGGCGCTCCGCCGCGCGCAGCCGGCGGCCAGCGAGGTGGCCATCGACATAGGCGCTGACGCGCGTGCCGAGGTGCCTCACCGACCCTCCTGCCGGTGGGCGAGCTGCTCGCGCAGCATCGCGCGACCGCGATGCAGCCGTGATTGCACCGTCCCGAGCTTGACGCCCAGGGTCGCGGCAACCTCCGCGTAGGAGTACCCCTCGATGTCGCACAGCACCACAGCGGCACGATACCCCGGAGGCAGGGTGTCCAGCGCCCGCTGGATGTCCGGAGCGAGCTGGGCGTGCTCGAACTGGCGGTCCGGCGTGTTCTGCCAGTCGGTGGGGAGGTGCTGCTCGACGATCGGTTCGATCCGCAGCCGTGCCCGGCGCCGGGCCTGGTCGAGGAACAGGTTCGTGGTGATGCGGTGCAGCCATCCCTCGAAGGTCCCCGGCGTGTAGGTGTGGAGGGACCGGAACACGCGGACGAAGGTCTCCTGCGTGAGGTCCTCGGCATCGGCGTGGTTTCCGGTCAGCCGGTACGCGAGGCGGTAGACGCGGGACGAGTGGTGGGCGACGATCTCCTCCCAGCTGGGCGGTGCCGCGAGGGCGAGCGCCATCGGGGACTCGTACTCGATGGCGCTGGCGGTCACGGATGCCTCCCTTGCAGGACTGCTCCAGCCTAGGGCGCGATCCTGACAGGAAGCTGAGAGCGGTAAACTGGACGAAAACCCCGACGACAGGAAACCTCATGGCCGCCGCCGACAAGGCACTGTCCTGGTCCTACACGGAGGACTTCGTCCCGGAGCCCGAGCCAGCCCGCCTCGCCCGCGCACGCGCTGCCGAGTTCGGCGTGACGCCGGTGTCGCCGGCCACCGGGGCTGTGTTGCGCCTGCTCGCCGCCGCGACCGGCGCGCGGTCGGTCGCCGAGGTGGGCACGGGAACCGGGGTGTCCGGGTCGTGGCTCCTCGAGGGAATGGCCGCGGACGGGGTCCTGACCTCGATCGACGTCGAGGCGGAGTATCAGCGCGCCGCCCGGGAGGCGTTCGGGTTGGCAGGGATCAAGCCCGCGCGCGCGCGCCTGATCACCGGGCGTGCGCTGGACGTCCTGCCACGCCTCGCGGACGCGGCCTACGATCTGGTGCTCGTGGACGGCGATCCGGCCGAAGCCCAGGCGGCCGTGGAGCAGGCGTGGCGCCTGCTGCGGACGGGCGGAGTCCTGGTGGTCAACAATGCGCTGGCGGGAGGGCGGGTCGCGGATCCTGCCCGCCGGGACGAGCTCACGGTCGCGATCCGCGAGCTTGGCAAGGGGGTGCGGTCACAGGAGGACGCCGTCACCGCTCTCCTGCCCACCGGCGACGGCGTCCTCGTGGCGGTCAAGCGTTAGGTGGCGGTCACGCGCCGGCCGGGGGCGGCCGGGGCGCCCGTCAGGCGCGCACCGCGGCGAGAGCATCTCCGAGGGCGTTGGCCTCTTCCTGGTTGAGCTCAACGACAAGCCGGCCGCCGCCCTCGAGAGGCACCCGCATCACGAGTCCGCGCCCCTCCCTAGTGACCTCGAGCGGCCCGTCTCCTGTGCGCGGCTTCATGGCTGCCATGACGCTCCCTTCACTCGGACGATGCGCCGGCCGGCGCAAGGACTGATGCCATTTTATGCCACGGGCCGCGCACGCGCGGCGCAGGGGCCGGCAGGTCAGGAGGCGTCGGCGTCCCCGGTCTCCGCGAGCAGGGCCGCCTCGATGATCCGGTTGTGACCGTCGGTGACCGCCCGGATCGCCTCCTCCGCCGTGTCGACGAGGGTGATGAGCTCCAGATCAAGCGCGGAGATCTTGCCGCCCTCCATCATGCTCGTTGCGAGCCAGTCGATGAGTCCACCCCAGTAGTCACGCCCCACGAGCACCACGGCGAAGGACTGGACCTTGTGCGTCTGCACCAGCGTCAGGGCCTCGAAGAGCTCGTCGAGCGTGCCGAATCCGCCCGGCAGAACAATGAAGCCAGTGGAGTACTTCACGAACATCGTCTTCCGGACGAAGAAGTACCGGAAGTTGATGCCCAGGTCGACCCACTGGTTCATGCCCTGCTCGTGGGGAAGCTCGATGCCCAGGCCCACGGACACCCCGCCGGCCTGGCTCGCGCCCCTGTTGGCCGCCTCCATCACGCCCGGTCCGCCACCGGTGATGACCGCGAAGCCCGCCTCCACCGCTCTCCGGCCGATCTCGCGGCCGAGCCGGTACTCCTCCGTGTGCGGCGCGGTCCGCGCCGATCCGAACACGGAGACCGCCGGTCCGATGTCCGCCAGCGCCCCGAAACCCTCGACGAACTCCGCCTGGATGCGCATGACCCGCCACGGGTCCGTGTGCAGCCAGTCGGTGTCCACCTGCGGTTGCAGCAGCCGGGTGTCGGTGGTTTCCTTCGGGATCTGGCGCCCGCGCAGGACCACCGGTCCCTTCCTGTAGGTGGCTC
Organism: Actinomycetales bacterium; assembly: GCA_022838965.1. Next base: position 7,222 of record JALHDK010000029.1, read on the forward strand.
TCTGTGCCATGGTCAACCTTCCAGCCAGGCCTGCAACGCCGTGGAGCAGGCACGGATCTGTGCGATGGGACAGCGCTCGTCGTCGGCATGGGCGAGCAGGGGGTCCCCGGGGCCGAAATTGACCGCCGGCACGCCGAGTTCGGCGAACCGCGCGACGTCCGTCCAGCCCAGCTTGGGGAACACCCCGGCACCCGTGTGGGCGGCGAGGGCGTCCACGAGACTCCCGACCACGGGATGGTCGAGGTGCGGCCGCGCGCCGGCGGCGGCGTCGACGACGACGACCTCCGCCTCCGGAAGGAGCGCCCGCACGTGGGCGGTGGCGTCGGCCACGCCCCGGTCCGGCGCGAATCGGTAATTGACCGTCACGACGCACTCGTCCGGAATCATGTTGTGGGCGATCCCCCCTCGGATCGCCACCACACTCAGCGACTCGCGGAACACCAGGCCCTCGACGTCGGCCTCCCGGGGCGGGTGGTCGCTGATCCGCTGCACCAGGGGGGCGGCGGCGTGGATCGCGTTCCTGCCGCGCCACGGTCGGGCACTGTGGGCGGTGACGCCGGTGGTGCGGACCTCCAGCAGGGCCGTCCCGTTGCACCCTCCCTCGACCATGCCTCCGGTGGGCTCGCCCAGGATGGCCAGGTCCGCCGCGAGCCACCGCGGATGGCGGCGGACGAGCCGTCCCAGGCCGTTGCGCTCCGCTCCCACCTCCTCCTGGTCGTAGAAGACGAAGGTCACGTCCCACGCGGGGTCACGGAGCGTCGCAGCGAGGTGGAGCGCGACGGCGACACCCCCCTTCATGTCGACCGTGCCGCGGCCCCAGAGCTCATCGCCGATGAGCCGTGTCGGGAGGGTGCCCTGCACCGGGACGGTGTCGAGGTGCCCCGCCAGCACCACCCGCCGCGGTCGGCCGAGCTGCGTGCGCGCCAGGACGGCGTCGCCGTCGCGCACCACCTCGAGGTGCGGGGCGGCGCGCAGCGTCTCCTCGATCTCGTCCGCCAGGACGCGCTCCTCGCCGGAGACCGACGGGATGTCGCAGATCCTCGCCGTGAGCGCCACCAGGTCCCGGACATCGAGCATGGTGTCACCCTCACCGGCCAGGTCCGGGCGCGGCGTGCAGCGTCCGCGCCGCCTCGGCGAGGGAACCGGTGAGCGACGGGTAGATCGTGAAGGCGTTCGCCACCTGGTCGACCGTGAGCCGGTTCGAGACGGCGAGCGTCAGCGGGAAGATCAGCTCCCCGGCACGTGGCGCCACGACCACCCCGCCGAGCACGACGCCGGAGGAGCGGTCCGAGAACACCTTGATGAAGCCCTCCCGGATGCCGAGCATCTTCGCGCGCGGGTTGCGCGCGATGGGGAGGCGGGTGATCGCGCCGTCCACCTCGCCCTCCCGGATCGCCCGTTCGGACACTCCGATCGTCGCGATCTCCGGCGCGGTGAAGATGTTCGCCGCCACCGCGCGGATGTCCAGCGGAGCGACGGCGTCGCCCAGGGCGTGCCACATCGCGATGCGACCCTGCATGGCGGCGACGGAGGCGAGCGGCAGGACGCCGGTGCAGTCCCCGGCCGCGTAGACCCGGAACGCCGTGGTCCGGGACACCCGGTCGACCACGACGTGCCCGGAGGGGGACAGCTCCACGCCCGCCTCCTCCAGTCCGATCCCAGCCGTGTTGGGGACCGCGCCGACCGCGACCAGGCAGTGCGACCCGGCGAGGATCCGCCCATCGGTGAGGGTCACCTGGACGCCGTCGTCCGTCCGGCGGACGGCTGCGGCGCGGGAACGGGAGAGCACCACCATGCCGCGACGCCGGAACACCGCCTCGATGAGGTGGGCGGCCTCCTCGTCCTCTCCGGGGAGCACGCGTTCGCGGGAGGAGACCAGGGTGACCCGGGAGCCGAGGACGTTGTAGGCGCCGGCGAACTCCGCCCCGGTGACGCCCGAACCCACCACGATGAGGTGGTCGGGCAGCGTGTCGAGGGCGTACAGCTGCGTCCAGGTCATGATCCGCTCGCCATCGGGGCGGGCGTCCGGGAGGAGCCGTGGCGAGGCTCCCGTGGCGAGGAGGACGACCTCCGCCTCGAGCACGTGGTCGCCGTCCGCCGCGCTCACCACCACGTCCCGCACCCCCCGGTCGTGGTGCGGCGGGCCCAGCCGTCCCACGCCGTCGAGCAGGCGCACGCCCTCCGCGAGGAGCCGCGCCCGGATGTCCTCCGACTGCCGGGCCGCCAGCTCCAGCACCCGCCGGTTGACCACACCGAGATCCACGGTGAGACCCGTGCCCCCTGTCCGGATCCCCAGTTCGGCGGCACTCTCGGTGAGGGTCATCCACTCCGCCGTGGCGATCAGGGTCTTGGAGGGCACGACGTCGGTGAGGACGGCGGCCCCACCCAGGCCGCTGCGCTCCACGAGCGTGACGGAGGCGCCGAGCTGCCGGGCGACCAGCGCGGCCTCATAGCCTGCCGGTCCGCCCCCGATGACGACGACGCGCGACCTGCGCCGTACGGACGACGCCCCCGCCACGCCCTCGACTGGTGATGGCCCCACGCGGGCATTCTCCCATGCGCTGACGCGCCTGGCAGGAGCGCACGGGACGCCGCGCGCCGCATGCGCGGCCGGAGTAGCGTGTCCGCATGAGTGGCGCAGATCTCCTCTCGAGTCCGGATCCCATGGCGGTGGCCGCACAGGCCGCCCGGACCATCGCCGCGCGCTCCGGCGTCCAGCGCCACGACGTGGCCCTCGTCCTCGGCTCGGGATGGGGTGGGGCGGCGGGCCAGCTCGGGGAGACGGTCTCGGTGATCCCGGCGGAGGAGGTGCCCGGCTTCTCGGCACCCGCGGTGGTCGGGCACGGCGGCCAGCTCACCTCGATCGCCGTGGGCGGCCGCCACGCCCTGGTGCTGGGGGCCCGCACCCACTTCTACGAGGGGAAGGGCGTGCGCGCGGTGGCCCATGCCGTCCGCACCGCGGCAGCCGCGGGCGCGCGTGTCATGGTGCTCACCAACGGATGCGGCAGCCTGCGGCCCGAGTGGATGCCGGGGACACCGGTGCTCATCTCCGACCACATCAACCTCACCGCGGCATCGCCGCTCGAAGGGGCGACGTTCGTTGACCTGACCGACCTCTACAGTTCGCGCCTCCGCGCCCTGGCGCGCACCGTGGACCCCTCGCTGGAGGAGGGCGTGTACGTCCAGTTCCGGGGCCCGCACTACGAGACACCCGCCGAGGTCCAGATGGCCAGGAGGCTCGGCGGGGATCTGGTGGGCATGTCCACGGCACTCGAGGCGATCGCCGCGCGGCACGCCGGGCTGGAGGTCCTCGGCATGTCCCTGGTCACCAACCACGCGGCAGGGATCTCCGCCACTCCCCTCTCCCACGAGGAGGTGCTCGAGGCGGGGCAGGCGGCTGCGCCGCGCCTCGCCACCCTCCTCGCCGCCATCACCCGCACCATCCTGGAGGACTGACGTGTTCGACCGCGAGGCCGTGGAGGCCTGGATCGCTGACGACCCCGACGAGACCACCCGCTCCGAACTCACCACGCTGCTCGACGCCGCCTCCCGCGGTGACGAGGCCGCCGCGGCTGACGTCGCGGACCGTTTCGCGGGCTTCCTGCAGTTCGGCACGGCCGGGCTGCGTGGCGCGCTCGGCGCCGGCCCCAACCGCATGAATCGTGCGGTCGTCATCCGCGCCGCCGCCGGTCTGGCCTCGTGGCTCCGCGAGGCCGTGGGCCCGGGATTCACCGTCGTGATCGGCTGCGACGCCCGGTACGGTTCGGAGCAGTTCGCCCGGGACACCGCAGCGGTCATGACCGCTGCGGGCGGCCGGGCCATGCTGCTTCCTCCCCGCCAGCCCACCCCCCTGCTGGCGTTCGCCGTCCGGCACCTCGCCGCTGACGCGGGCGTCATGGTGACCGCCTCCCACAATCCGCCCCAGGACAACGGGTATAAGGTCTACCTGGGAGGGCGCGCGGTGACGGACTCCGGCCAGGGGGCCCAGATCGTGTCCCCCTACGACGCCCAGATCGCGGCCCACATCGCCGCGGTACCCCGCGTGGCCGAGGTGGCGCGCGCCGAGAGCGGCTGGAGCCACCTCGGCGAGGAGATCCGTGAGGCCTACCTCGCCCGGCTCCGCGAGATCGTGCCCGACGGCCGCGCCGGGCGCCTCCGCATCGTCCAGACGTCAATGCACGGCGTCGGGGGTGCGATGGTCCTGCGGGCGCTGAACGATGCGGGCTTCACGGACATCCACGTGGTCCCCGAGCAGGCCGAGCCGGATCCCGACTTCCCCACGGTGGCTTTCCCCAACCCCGAGGAGCCCGGGGCGCTCGACCTCGCGTTCGCCCTCGCACGGGAGGTGGAGGCGGACATCATCATCGCCCAGGACCCGGACGCCGACCGGTGCTCGGTGGCGATCCCGACGACGGACGGGTGGCGCCAGCTGTCCGGCGACGAGGTGGGCTGGCTCCTCGGCGAGCAGGCGGCGGCCCTCGCGGCCGCGGCCGGCACCGGCGTGCTCGCGTGCTCGATCGTCTCCTCACGCATGCTGGAGAAGATCGCCGCCGCCCATGGTCTGCCGCACCGCTACACCCTCACCGGCTTCAAGTGGATCTCGCGGGTGGAGGGCCTCGCCTTCGGGTACGAGGAGGCGCTTGGATACTGCGTCGACCCCGGCTACGTCCGCGACAAGGACGGCATCTCCGCCGCCGTGCGGATCGCCTTCCTGGCGTCCCGGCTGCGCGACCAGGGTGACACCCTCGAGGACCTCCTCGACCGTCTCGCCTTCCAGCACGGGGTGCACGCTACCGCGCCCCTCACCATCCGGGTGGAGGACCTCGACCGCATCACGCGCGCGATGGCATCCCTGCGGGCTGCGCCCCCAACCGAACTTGCGGGCTCGGAGATCGTGGAGGCGGCGGACCTCTCGACGGGGTGGCGCGGTCTGCCCCCGACGGACGCCCTCTACTACCTCACCGAGGCCGGAGACCGGGTGGTGGCACGTCCCTCCGGCACCGAACCGAAACTCAAGTGCTATCTCGAGTCGATCGTCCCGGTGCCGGAGGGAACGGGGCCCAGCACGCTCGGCGACGTCCGGGCGCAGGCACGTGCACGGGTGGAGGCCGTGAAACGCGACATGCAGGCCCTGATCGACCGGGCGTGAGCTCACTCCGGCGGGCGTGAACTCACTCCGGCAGTTCGGCGAGGATCGCGGCGGAGGCTGACAGCCCGAGCCGCGTCGCCCCGGCCTGGACCATGGCGAGTGCCGCCTCGGCCGTCCGGATGCCACCCGAGGCCTTGACGCCCAGGCGCCCGCCGACCGTCCTCGCCATCAGTTCAACGGCGTGCACCGACGCGCCCCCCATCGGGTGGAACCCCGTGGAGGTCTTCACGTACTCCGCCCCCGCGGCCTCCGCCCGCTCGCACGCAGCCACGATCTGGTCGTCGGTGAGCGCCGCGGACTCGATGATGACCTTGAGGAGGACCTCGGGGGGCAGTGCCTCACGCACCGCGCGAATGTCCGCCTCCACCGCGTCGAACCGTCCGGTGACGGCGTCCGACAGGTTGATCACCATGTCCACCTCCTGGGCGCCGTCCCGGGCGGCACGGGCGGCCTCGGCCGCCTTGATCTCGCTCTTGTGTGCGCCGGAGGGGAAGCCGCACACCGTGGCGATGACGACCTCGCCGGTGTCGGCGAGAGGCAGCTGACTCGGTGACACGCACACCGCCTTGACACCGAGGCGACGCGCCTCCGCCACGAGGGCGGCGACGTCGGCAGGCGTGGCCTCCGGCTTGAGGAGGGTGTGGTCGACAAGGGCGGCGAGTTCGGAACGCTTCACGGGGACTCCTTCAGTCTCGTGGGGTCAGGATGGGGAAGGTATCGGTAGTCCGAGCCACTGCACGTGGGTCCAGCCCCCGAGCGCGAGGGCCGGCGTGGTGCGATCGGCGAGATCCGTGGGCGGGATCTCGTGCACCCGCCCGAACGAGGGCTCGAAGATCCGCAGCAACTCGGGCCGGTCGGTGGGGCCGATCCACGGCAGCGCCGTCGGAGGCAACGCAAGGACCACGTGCCGCGGCACCGCCGTCGGCAGGCCGTGAGCCAAGCTGCCGCCGGTGAAGAGGAGGACGGGGAAGCCGCGGTGGACGGCGTTCGTGACCTGGTTCACGAGCACACGGCCGGACGCGCCCCGCCTGCCCGGCCACGGCAGCGAGCCGATGGCGTGGGCGTCCGTGCGCCGCTTGACATGCTGTTGCGCCAGCCTGATCCGGTCGGCGGCGGAGTGTGACACGGCGAGCTCCCGGAGCGGGATCTCGGGCGGCACCTCGTCGATCCTCAGCCCGGGTGGCAGGGTGCCGTCCTGCAGCCAGCGGGCGAGCACCGGATCGCCCGCCGCGGCGAGGAGCAGCAGCGCGGTCGACCCACAGGTCGTCGGATCGTGTTGCCGGAACAGCGCGCCGTCGACGAGAACGGGTGCGCTGCGTGCCCCGGCGGCGACGCCGACCCCCACACCGCGGGCGGGTGCGGTCCGCACCGGTCGGGTCCACAGTGCGGCGACATCGCCGACGGATCTGGGGAGGCGCGCCACGTCAGGCCAGCTCCTCCTCGTCCTCGACCTCGAGGGGGAGTTCCACCTCGATCGACTGCTCCAGGACGTCCACGGCATCGGCCTCGAGTTTGTCGAGGGGGTCAGCGGCGGCGTACTCCT
>JALHDK010000030.1 GCA_022838965.1 Actinomycetales bacterium
GACCCCGCCCGGGTGGCCCAGGCCGTCCAGGGCGCTGCCCCCACGGTGAGCTTCGTACGCGATCCATCGGCGATCGAGGGTCCGCAGTACTTCGTGGCGATGCTGTCCGTGGTGCTGCTGTTCTTCGCGCTCGTCAACTCGGGTTCGCAGATCGCCATCGGCGTGGTGGAGGAGAAGTCGTCCCGCGTGGTGGAGATTCTGCTGGCCACGCTGCGGCCCAGCCAGCTGTTCGCCGGGAAGGTGATCGGCAACGGCGTGGTGGGGCTGCTGCAGGTGGCGCTCTACGGCGCCGCGCTCCTCATCGCGGCCGCGATCACCGGCGCCTTCGCCGCGGTGGACGTGAACATCGGATGGCAGTTCGCGTGGATGGTGGTCTGGTTCCTGCTGGGCTTCGCCCTGTACGCCGTCATGTGGGGGGCGCTGGCGTCCCTCGTGTCACGTCAGGAGGACATCGGCGCCATCACCGCGCCCGTGACAATCCTCATGCTCGTCCCCTTCTACACCGCGGTCTTCATGGTGCCCACCGACCCCACCAGCTCCACCGTGCGGATCATCAGCCAGATCCCCTTCTTCGCGCCCTTCATGATGCCCATGCGGACCGGATTCTCCACCGTGCCGGTGTGGGAGCTGCTGTGCGCGGTGGGACTCTGTCTCGTGACGATCCCCCTGCTGGTGTGGATCGCCGCGAGGGTCTACCACCGTGGGGTGTTGTACACCGGCGCGCGGCTGACCCTGCGGGAAGCGCTCGCGCGACGGCGGTGACCGGGATCTGCTCCCGGCAGGTGAACCGCCGCGACCGGCGCCCTCAGCCCGGGATGGCGTCAGGAATCTCGACGTCAAGTAGTCTGCGGTACATGGCAGAGGACGAGGTGGACCGCATCATCGCCTCCTGGGCGCGTGAGCGGCCCGATCTCGACCTCGAACCGCTGCAGGTGTTCTCGCGCGTGTCCCGCCTCGCCCGGCACCTGGAGATCGCCCGGCGGCGGGCCTTCGCCACCCAGGCGCTCGAGACGTGGGAGTTCGACGTCCTTTCTGCCCTGCGGCGGGCGGGCGCGCCCTATGAACTCACCCCCGGCACGCTGATGGAGGAGACCCTCGTCTCCTCCGGCACCATGACCAACCGCGTTGACCGGCTCGTCGCCAGCGGACTGGTGTCCCGGGAGGCAGATCCCGGCGACCGCCGCGTTGTGCGGGTGCGCCTCACTCCCGAGGGCAAATCCGCGGTGGACGCTGCGCTCGCCGATCTCCTCGAGCTCGAGCGCGAACTCCTCGCCCCACTGCCGGGGCCGGACCGCGAGGTGCTCGCGGCGCGGCTCCGCTTGTTGCTCCTGCCCTTCGACCGCAGCGGCAGCGAGTAGGCGACTCAGCCCAGGTCCTCCGCGAGTTCGAGCCACTGGGACTCGGCGTCGTCGTGCTGCCGCCGGAGGTCCGCCAGTTCATCCCCCGCGGCGGCCATCCGTTCGTAGTCCGCCGAGCCCGACGCGGCATGCCTCGCCAGCTCGGCCTCCAGCGCGGCGATCCGGGCGGCCAGCTTCTCCACCTGCCGCTCCAGCCGCTGCATCTCCTTCTGCCTCGCCCGCCGCTCGGCAGCGCTCGACGCCGCGGCGCGCGGCTCGGTCGGCGGCGCCGCTCCGCCGTCGCCGACGGCCGCCCGGAGCCGCAGGTACTCGTCCACCCCACCGGGCAGGTCGCGGATCTTCCCGTCGCCGAGCAGCGCCACCTGGTGGTCCGTGACCCGTTCCAGCAGGTAGCGGTCGTGCGACACCACCACCAGCGTCCCCGGCCAGACGTCGAGGAGGTCCTCGATGTTCGCGAGGGTGTCGGTGTCCAGATCGTTGGTGGGCTCGTCCAGCAGCAGCACGTTCGGCTCCCCCACCAGGATCCGCATGAGCTGCAGTCGGCGCCGTTCCCCGCCCGACAGTTCCCCCACCGGCGTCCAGGCGCGGTCATGGGAGAACCCCAGCCGCTCGGTGAGCTGGCTCGCCGTCATCTCCCGATCCCCGACGGTGACCCGCTGCCGCACCTGCGCCACCGCCTCCACCACCCGCAGACCGGCGATGGCGTACAGCTCGCTGGAGTCCTGTCCCAGCGTGGCCACCACCACGGTCTTGCCACGCTTCACCCGCCCGGCGGTCGGCCGCAGTGAGCCGTCCAGCAGTCGCAGCACCGTCGACTTCCCCGCCCCGTTGACGCCCACGAGCCCCACCCGCTCGCCCGGCGCGAGCCGCCACGTCACGCCGTCGAGCAGCAGGGGCCCGCCCGGATAGGCGAAGGACACCTCCTCGAGATCCAGGACGTCCTTCCCGAGCCGCGCGGTGGCGAGCTTGGTGAGGGACACCTCGTCCCGCGGCGGCGGCTCGTTCGCGATAAGGGCGGCCGCGGCGTCGAGGCGGAATCGCGGCTTCGAGGTGCGGGCGGGCGCGCCACGCCGCAGCCACGCCAGTTCCTTCCGCAGCACGTTCTCGCGCTTCTGCGCGCTCGCCGCGGCCACCCGCTCCCGCTCCGCGCGCGCGAGGATCCAGGCCGCGTACCCGCCGTCGTACTGCTCCACCCGACCCGGCGTCAGGTCGTCCCGCCGCCCCGCCACCACCTCCCACATGCGGGTGCAGACGGCGTCGAGGAACCAGCGGTCGTGCGTCACCACCACAAGCGCACCCTTGCCGCCGGCGAACCGGCCCCGCAGGTGCTCGGCCAGCCACGCGACGGCCTCCACGTCGAGGTGGTTGGTGGGCTCGTCGAGGATCAGGACGTCGTAGGGGTTGGTCAGGGCCGCCGCGAGCGCCACCCGCCGCCGCTGCCCGCCCGACAGCTCCCCCACCCGCGTCTCCCAGTCGACGTCAGGCAGCAGCCCGCGGTGCACCTCCCGCACCCGCGCCTGCGCCGCCCACTCGAACTCCGGGGCGTCGCCGTGGATGGCATGCCGGACGGTGGCGTCCGCGTCCAGGTCGTCGGTCTGCGCCACCAGCTCCACCCGCAACCCGCTTGCCCAGGTCACCCGGCCGCCGTCCGGCGCCCGCCGCCGGGCGAGTGCCGCCAGCAGCGTCGACTTCCCGGCGCCGTTGCGTCCGACGACGCCGATCCGCGCGCCGTCGTCGAGGCCGAGGGTGAGGCCGCGGAACAGGGGGCGCGACCCCACCACGATGTCCAGCGCCTCCGCGCCGAGGAGGTGTGCCATTCAGACCCCGCCCACGCATCCGACCTCGCGGGCCACGGTCAGACCTCGTCCACCACGTGCGCGCCCGGGACCGGCCCGTGCGCGACGAACGCCGACTCCGCCGGCGTGTGCTCGCAGAGGTAGCGCCCGAGCGAGACGGCGGCCTCGTCGTCCGTGCAGAGGACCGCGATCGTCGGGCCCGACCCCGACACCAGCGCCGGCAGCGGCAGGTGGGCGCACGCCTCGAACACCTGGCGCGCGCCGTCGTGCAGCGCGAGCGCGGGGGGGCCGAGGTCGTTGCGGGCGTTCCGGGCGACGTAGGTCGTGTCGCCCTCGGCCAGCGCGCGCAGGAACCGGGCGTCGACGACGAGGCGACGGGCGGCGTTCGCGCTGGCGGGCGCGGCGGTGGCGGCGTCGTCGAACGCCCGGAACACCCGGGGCGTGGACAGGCCGGTGTGCTGGGTGATGATGAGCCAGGTGTAGCTGCCGCGTGCGAGGACGGGCGTGAGGACGTCGCCGCGACCGGTGCCCATGGCGGTGCCGCCCATGAGACAGAAGGGGACGTCGGCGCCGAGGCGGGAGCCGAGCTCCCGCAGGGTCGCGGGCCCGAGGCCGAGGCCCCAGAGACGATCCAGCGCCACCAGCGTGCCCGCCGCGTCCGCCGACCCGCCAGCCATGCCCCCGGCCACCGGGACGCGCTTGTGGATCGCGAGATGGGCCCGTGGCTCGATGCCGGCGTGGGCCGCGAGCAGCCGGGCGGCGCGGATGGCGAGGTTGGTGTCGTCCACGGGGAGATCCGAACCGCGGCCGGTGAGGGTGAGTTCCAGCCGGTCCGAGTGCGTCGCCGTGACGTCCTCGTACACGTCCACCGCCTGGAACACCGTGGCCAGGGAGTGGTACCCGTCCGGTTCGCGGGCACCGACCGCCAGGTAGAGGTTCACCTTCCCCGGCGCACGAACGCGCACCGAGTGAGTCATGCGTCTAGGGTGCCACGGGGGCGGGGAGCGCGCCCCTCGGCGTCGGCGGGGTGGGCGGAGGGGCCGGCGGGGCCGGCGGCGGGGTTCTCGGCCGCGCTGCGAGCAGCGGCGATGCGGGCGAACTCGCGGATGTGGAGTGTCTCGCCGCGGCGGGCGGGATCGATGCCCGCCGCCCGGAGGAGCCGCTCCGCTTCGGCGGCGCCACCCGCCCATTCGGCGAGCGCGGCGCGGAGGGTCTTCCGGCGCTGGGCGAACGCCGCATCGATCACCTCAAACACTTCCGACCGTGTGGCGGTGGTCTCCGGCGGGGCGGTCCGGGTGATCCGCACGAGCGCCGAATCGACGTTCGGGACCGGCCAGAACACCGTGCGCGAGATGGACCCTGCCCGGTCGGCGGTGCCGTACCACGCGACCTTCGCCGTCGGGGCGCCGTAGGTGCGTGAGCCGGGGGGTTCGGCGAGCCGGTCCGCGACCTCCGCCTGCACCATGACGAGCACGTCGGTGAGGTCGGGCAGCACCTCGAGCAGGGTGAGGAGGACCGGGGTGGCGACGTTGTAGGGCAGGTTGGCCACCAGCTTCGTGGGGGTGGGCGCGTGGCGCGCGGACGGGGCGGCGGCGCGGTCGCCGTCGGGAGGGGTGGTGGCGTGGTCGCCGTCGGGAGGGGCGGTGGCACGGTCGCCGTCGGCCCGCAGTGACTCCGGCACCGGGAGTGCCGCCGGCCCGGGGATGCGCAGGGCGTCGGCGTGCAGCACCGCGAGACGGGAGACGGCCTCGGGGAGGAACGTGGCCACGGTGTCCGGCAGCGCGGCGGCAAGGACGGCGTCGATCTCGACGGCGGTCACGTGGGCGCCCGCCTCGAGCAGCGCGAGCGTCAGGGAGCCGAGTCCGGGCCCGACCTCGAGGACGAAGTCGCCCGGCACCACCCCCGCTGCGCGGACGACACGACGGACGGTGCCGGCGTCGTGCACGAAGTTCTGGCCCAGGGTCTTGGTGGGCCGGACGCCGAGGCGGTCGGCGAGGCGGCGGACGTCCGCGGGACCGAGGGGCACCCCCACATCCTAGGGCCGCTCACACCACCCGGCCGGCGGCGGACGCACAACCCAGCCACGTGTGGTGATTGCCGGCCCAACACCAACCCAGCTTCGGGGCCCCCCGCCGCGCGGCGCCGCCGTCGCGTTCCGCCCCACCGCTGATCCACAGCGCGGGGACCCGGCGGTCCAGCCCGCGGGCGGCGCGCTTCCGGGAGCCGATCGTCATGAAGCAGTGGTTCCGCTCCAGGACGTCCGGGCGCTGCAGAACCCAGCAGAGTCCCTCGTTGACCGTGAGCGGGGTCCGGCCACGGGCGACGATCGCGGGGAGCGCCTCATCCGGGGTCCAGCCGGTGTACTCGTCACCCCGCTCCACCCCGAGCAGGGCGTACGCCCCCGCGTCCGGCACGTCAAGGCCGTCGATGGGGGCGAAGTCGGCGAGGTCGGTCAGATCCGGCACCACGAAGCCCGGCTTCCCCGCCCGCTCGAGCAGCGGGACGAGGGCGGACGGCGGCGCGAGCCGGGGGTGGAGGACGAGGATGGGCTCGGCGTCGTCGGGAGCGGGGGTGGCAGGCCGAGCGCCCCGGCGGGCCATGAGCGGCGCGGCGACGTCCCGCAACCGGGGCTCCTCCACCCCGATCGCCGCGGGAACGCCGAGGTCGATCAGGCGGTCCAGTTGGGCGGTCAGCGTGGGCATGACCCGTCATCCTACGCGCGCCGCGGACCCGGGCGCACATGCGGCGTGGGGCCCCTGTGCGGGGCCCCACGCCGTGGAGGGTCTGGTCAGCGGGTCACAGCAGGCCGAGCTTGGCGGCGCAGTAGGGCCACTGGCCCCACCCGGCGCGGGCCTGGAGGATCTGGGCCCGCATCGTCTGCTCGGCCGCGGTCGCCTGGCTCGGCAGGCCGGAGCCGCCGACCGAGGCCCACGTGGAGATCGAGAACTGGTAGAGGCCGTAGTAGAGACCGTTTGCGCTCACGGCGGCCGGGTTGCCACCCGACTCACACTGGGCGAGGGCACTCCACACACCGGCGGGGGCGGAACCCAGCGAGGCGGCCGTCGGACGGGCCTTGGTGCCGGTCTCGACGATCTTCGCCACCGGCTCGGCGACCACGGTGGAGGAGATCTCCGTGACCTGGGTCTCGACGCCGTCGACGGTCACCACCGCGAGGACGACGCTCCGCTCACCGGCTTGGCCGGCCTGGACGACCTTGGTCTGGTCCTTGTAGAGGGAGTCGTTGGTGCGGGTCACGGTCTCGAACGGGATCGCCTGGACCTCGGTGCGCTCGCTGTGCACGATGCGCGTCACCTTCACGACGACGGCGCCGCCCTCGCCGACGGTGACGGTCACCTCGTCGGTGGCCGAGAGGGTCACCCCGAAGGCCTCAAGGGCCTGGCTGAGGGTGACGGCGTCCGCGAAATGCTGCGACTGCTCGGTGCCGTCCACCTGGATGATGACATCGGAGGCCACGGCGAGCGGCAGGCTCAGGGCGTCACGGGCTGCGAGGCTACGCGACGACGCGACAACCGAACCGGCGCGGCCGGCGGCCTGCAGGTCCGCGAGCACCTCGGCTGCGGAGTCGAGGGTGGTCCAGATGGTCTGGGGCTGGCCGTCGATCACGACTTCGACGGGCTGCGCGATGCGCACAACCACCACGGAGTCCTCGGAGAGGGGCGTGGTGAGCCCGGGGGCGAGCTCGTCATGCTCGGAGAGCTGGATTCCCTCGGCCTTGAGCAGGCCCTCGACGGACCCGGCCCAGGTGGAGACGGTGGTGACGTTGCCGTCCACGTCGAGCTCGACGGTCTTGTGGGCCGCTGACGCGACTGCACCGCCACCCACGAGGACGGGAACGAGAGCTGCGGCCGCGGCGATGCGCACGCGGCGGAGAGGCTTGCTGGAGGAGGTGGTGGCCGGGGTGTGGTCCTGCGCGGTGTTCGCCGCGGTCTCAGCGGACTCGGCAATGGGGAGTGCGTTGGTCTCGGCGAGGAATTCGCGGGAGTTGGTCACAATGTCCTTCGTCAGGAGGTCCCGGGCACGGACCGGGCCGCTGGTGCGGCCGGGTCCGATCCGGCTGTCTCGGGCTGGTTCCGCGCTGTGCGGTTCCGCCGATGTCATGAAGCGTAACCGAATCGTTATCTTGGCCTCCAGTGGGTTGCCATGGGTGTGACGGGCTTCTCAACGGGCCTGTGACCTGCGTCCACCCTCCGCTCCCCTCCGCCACCGTGGCCCCCAACAGACCCATTCCCCGCGCCCAATCCGCCAGTTGGCGACCCCGGTGGTGAACTCAGCACTCACACCAGACGGTGCGCAGCGTTGGTTCATCCACAGGGCTCCGATGCCGGCCGAGGTCTCCGCCGTGAGCGGACATGCTTGATCCGTGCGACCGCGCAAGCCCCTCCCTGAGAAGCTCACCGCGCTGGCGGTGTTCAGCCGGTCTGAGGCCCTCGAAGCCGGCCTGCCCGCCTGTGCCCTGCGACGGCACTGCATCGAGCGGCTTGGCCGAACCGTGTTCGCAGTCCTGGATCCCGATCGATCGGCTGTCGCGGTGGCCCGCGCGGTTGCCCGTTCCCACGACGGCGCGTGGGTTTCGCACGTGACCGCTGCGATCATCCACGGATTGCTCCTCCCGTACACGATCAACACCAAGACCGCGCATGTGACCCGGCCATCCCCTGCCAATCGCCCCCGCGGAGCAGGAGTCACGGGGCATCGGGCACACGCGCCGGACGACGAGCTGGTGGTGATCGACGGGGTCAAGACCTCCACGCCGGCCCGCGTGTGGCTCGAACTCGCATCGATGCTCTCACTCGACGACCTTGTGAGCCTCGGCGACCAACTCGTCCGTATCCCCCGCCCCGCGTTCGAGCATCGCTCACAGCCCCACACAACCTTGGCCGGCCTCCGCGAGCTGGTGGACCGACACCCGCGGATGCCGGGATCACGACGAGCCCGCGAGGCCCTGGCGCTCATCCGCGTCGGCTCGGACTCCCCCATGGAGACGAAACTCCGACTGGCACTCGTACGAGCCGGGCTCCCCGAGCCCGAACTCCAGATTGCGCTTGACCCCAACGACCCGTACTCCCTGCGCGCCGATCTCGGCTACCGGGAGCACCGCATCGCCATTCAGTACGACGGCACCTCCCACCTCACCACCGACCAGCAAACCCGCGACAATCGCCGGGACACCGCCTTCAACGTTGCTGGCTGGCGCTACATCAAGGTCAACAAGCAGGACGCATCCGAGGGATTCCGTTCCCTGATCAGACTTCTCCGCGGACTCATGCAGGAATCAGCCGCCTGAACAGGCCAGCGGCGTCCCGAGGGGCAGGCGCTCATCGGAGCCGACTTTCGCTCGCCGTACCCCTGCGACGAGCTCTCAGACCGCCGCGCCCACTGGAGTCCCCAACCGACGGCCCCAGCCCACCGAAACAGTCACCTGGAGACCACAGTGCCGGAAGGCGAGCGGGCCGGAGACCAGCCCCAGCCCACTGGAGTCTCCAACCGACGGCCCCAGCCCACCGAAGCAGTCACCTGGAGACCACAGTGCCGGAGAACGAGCGGGCCGGAGAGAGCGAGCGAGCCGGAGCCCGCCGCCCCGGAGGGCTCAGCGGATCAGTACCAGTTGTACGACTGCGAGTGGGACCACGCCGCACAGGGCGTGCCATACCGGCCGGCGATGTAGTTCAGGCCCCAGGTGATCTGGGTGGCGGGGTTGGTGCGCCAGTCAGCGGCCACCGTCGCCATCTTTGAGCCGGGCAACGCCTGCGGGATGCCGTAGGCGCCCGAGGAGGGGTTCTGAGCCAGGTGGTTCCAGTTGGACTCCTTCTGCCACAACGAGTCCAAGCACTGCCACTGCGAGCCCGTCCAGCCGCGCTGCGCCGCCAGGGCTGCGCCGATCTCCCGGTTCGAACCGCTCATGATCGGGCCCGAGCTGGTCCCGCCGGAGGTCGTCCCGCCGGTCGAGGTTGTGGTGGGCTTCGGCTTCGTCCCCACAGACACCACCTCATCCACGCGCTGCTGCGCCACCGCGGACACGAGCACCTCGCGCGAAACCTCCACCCCGTCGATCATCGTGATCCGGTAGGTATTGCGGGCCAGGCCGTCCACGCCCGCAGTGGTGACCTTCTCGGTGCCGACGTACAGGCTGGATGTCTCAACGCGGCGTGACTGGTGGGGGTCAACGACCTCCTCCACCACCTCGGAGACGTCCACCCGCTGGATCGTCACCTCCATGCCGTCGCGCACGGGGCCGCCGAGTTCCACCGAGGCGACATCATCGGCGTCCAGGGTGATGCCGGCCTCACCGAGCGCCTCAGCCAGCGTGGAAGCCCTGGTGGTGTGCTGCAGGGTGCCTCCATCGGCAGTGACGGTGAAGGTCACCGCGGGGCGGAGTTCGAGCTGCAACCGCCCGGCGAAGGACCGCGAGGACGTCGTGTCGGCGATGAGAGCGTCCTGCGCGAGGGTCTCGGCAGCCGTCGCGGGTGCCGAGTCCTGCGGTTCCGCCGCCTGCAACGCGGCCCCGCCGATGCCGGCCACGAGCCCGAGCGTCAGTCCGACACGTCCAAGGCTGGTCAGAATGCGTGGTGTCACGAGGATGATTCCTGTCTGGAGGGGTGCCAGGTGCCCACTCGAACGTAACCGAATCGTGATATTCGGACTACCCCGTTGCCACGCGGGATTCCTCACACCCGGTGAGAGAAATGTGAAGGCGGGCAGGATACCCGCCTACTCCCACCACGCCCCGTAGACACGCCGGGTGTTCACCAGGATCTGCTGACACGCTTGTGTCAGTTCCATCCCCAGCGCGAGCGCCACCGCCCGGACAGTGTGCGTGATCAGGTAGGACGCGTTGGGACGTCCGCGGTAGGGCGCGGGTGTCAGGTACGGCGCGTCGGTCTCCACAAGCACCAGCGCCGGGTCCATCGCCCGGCACGCGTCCCGCAGTACGTCGTTCGCCTTGTACGTGATCGGCCCCGCGAACGACGCGTACCACCCGTGCTCGTTCAGGATCTCCGCCAACTCCCGGTCCCCGGAGAAGCAGTGGAACACCGTGCGCTCGGGGGCCCCGTCGCGGCGCAGCACGTCCAGCACGTCCGCGTGCGCGTCCCGGTCGTGGATCTGCAGCGGCAACTCCAGCTCCTTGGCGAGGGCGATGTGCGCCCGGAACGCCTGCCGCTGGACCTCACGCCCGCGCCCGGCGGTGCGGAAGTTGTCGATCCCGGACTCCCCGATGGCGACGACGACGTCCCGCCGCGCCGCGGCGACGTCACCAACCCGGGCGACGGCGTCGTCGAGAGACACCTCGTGGTGGGGAGCGAAGGCGGGCTCCCAGCCGTCCGGGCCGACCTCGGTGACCCGCGCGTGGCGGGTGGCCTCGTTGGGATGGATGGCGATGGCCACCGCGATGGCGGAGTGGGCGGTGGCGAGCACGAGCCCGGGCTCGAGACTCGGCAGGTCGCACGCGGAGTGGAGCAGGCCGACCACGTTCGCGCGGGCCGCGCGCGCGAGCTGCACATCGACGGGGAGCGGCTCCACCCCCTGGGGGAGATCCACCGCGGCGTGCGACCCGAGCGGCACATGCGTGTGGTTGTCGACGACGGCGCTCGGCAGCTCCTCCCCCTCGGGCGGGAACCCGGCGGGCTTAGGCCTGGCCACGGGCCGCCATGCGGGCGATCTCCTCGTCGATGATCGCCTCGTCCAGCTTGGTGAACACCGGGGTGGGCCGGCCGACTGGCGCTCCGATCGCCACCGGCCGGGGGCCCCACTTCGGCACCGCGGTGTAGTCACCGGTGATGATCGGGTAGGTGTTGCCGTTGACCGGGTCCACCACGTGCTCGATGCGGGGCAGCGGGGCGAGCGCCCCGTTCCCGCCGAACATCGCATCGATCGTGTTGGCGGAGTGCGGCAGGAAGGGAGCGAACATGACGTTCAGGTTCGACACCGCCTGGCAGAGGGTGTGCAGCACGGTGGCGAGGCGTTCGCGCTGCTCGGGAGCCTTGAGCTTGAACGGCTCGGTCTCTGCCACGTACTTGTTCGCCTCTCCCACCAGCCGCATCACCTCACCGAGGGCGGCGCGGAACCGTTGCTGGGCGATCAGCCCGCCGACGACGTCGAAGCCCGCCAGGACGTCGTCACGCAGCTTCTCGTCCCGGACGGTGAGCCGGCCCCGGGCCGGGACCTCGCCGAAGCTCTTCGCGATCATGGCGGCGGTGCGGTTGACGAGGTTCCCCCACGCCGCCACCAGCTCCCCGTTGGTGCGCCGCACGAACTCGGCCCAGGTGAAGTCGCTGTCCTGGTTCTCGGGGCCCGCGGCCGCGATGAAGTAGCGCACCGCGTCCACCTGGTAGCGGGAGAGCATGTCCCCGATGTAGATCACGACGCCCCGGGACGAGGAGAACTTGGCGCCCTCCATGGTCATGAACTCGGAGGAGACGACCTCGGTGGGCAGGTTCAGCACGCCGAACCTGCCCGGCGTGCCGCCCCGCAGTCCCTGACCGTTGTAGGCGAGCAGTTCAGCGGGCCAGATCTGGGAGTGGAAGACGATGTTGTCCTTGCCCATGAAGTAGTAGGAGCGGGCGTCCGGGTCGTTCCACCAGCGGCGCCACGCCTCGGGGTCGCCGCTGCGGCGCGCCCATTCGATGGACGCGGAGAGGTAGCCGATGACGGCGTCGAACCACACGTAGAGGCGCTTGTTCGGCTCGTCCTCCCAGCCGGGAACGGGGATGCCCCAGTCGATGTCCCGGGTGATGGCGCGGGGCCTGATCTCCTTGAGGATGTGCTGGGAGAACTTGATGACGTTCGGACGCCACGTGCCGGTGGCCTCACGGCCGTCCAGCCAGGTGCTGAGCTCGTCGGCGAGCGCGGGCAGGTCGAGGAACCAGTGGTTGGTCTCCACGAACCGGGGGATCTCCCCGTTGATCCGGGAGCGCGGGTTGACGAGGTCGGTGGGGTCGAGCTGGTTGCCGCAGTAGTCGCACTGGTCGCCGCGTGCGGCGGCGTACTCGCAGATGGGACAGGTTCCCTCGATGTAGCGGTCCGGCAGGGTTCGCCCCGTGGAGGGGCTGATCGCGGAGAGGGTGTACTGCTGCACCAGGTAGCCGTTGTCCCGCACCGTCCGGAACATCTCCTGGGCCACCTCGTAGTGGTTCGCGGTGGTGGTGCGGGTGAACAGGTCGTAGGAGAGTCCGAGCCGGGTCAGGTCCTCCACGATGATCGCGTTGTTCCTGTCGGCGAGCTCGCGCGGGGTGACTCCGGCGGCCTCGGCTGCCACGAGGATCGGGGTGCCGTGCTCGTCCGTTCCGGACACCATCAGAACGTCGTGCCCCGCCATGCGCATGTAGCGGGAGAAGATGTCCGACGGCACCCCGAACCCGGCGACGTGCCCGATGTGGCGGGGGCCGTTGGCGTACGGCCACGCCACGGCGGAGAGGATCGCGCTCATGGGTCAAGCCTAGTGGCGGGGCCGGGTGCGCCCCCATCGCCGATCGAGGGGCGGCCGGTCGGGGGGCCGGTCCCGGCCTCCCCGCGGTCCCCGAGGTGGCCCCGGACCACCCGTTCCGCCGCGGCGGCGAGGTTCGCCGTCGTCGCGGCCACTGCGGCGGCGAGCGGGGTGCCGGGCGGCGTGATCTGCACCGCCGCGACGATGCCCGCGCCGGCCAGGTCCGGCAGGTCCGGGGCCACCCGCCCTGCCAGGACGACGACGGGAACCCCGGCCGCGGCCGCGAGGCGCGCCACTCCGAACGGGACCTTGCCCGCGCGGCTCTGGGCGTCGAAGGCACCCTCCCCGGTGATCGCCAGGTCCGCGCCGGCCAGCGCTTCGCGCAACCCCACGAGGTCGGCCACCAGCTCGACCCCGGGTTCGAGGGTGAGACCGAGGGCGAGGAGCGCCGCGCCCACGGCGGCGAAGACCAAGCCGGCCGCCGCCATGCGCCGCCACTCGCGCCGCGCCGCCAGCCAGATGCCTAGAGTGGACGCCATCGGGGTCAGTTCGGCGGGCGTGTACGTCGACAACCGGGTACGAGTCGCCTCGCTCTTCCGTGGCGTGCCCCGAGATCGGTTCGAGGCGGAGGTCGCCGGCATCTACCTCGACCTGGCGTCGGAGATGGGATCTGTACCCATCGAGGTTCGGAACGATGGTGACGTCACCGCCCTCGCCGGCGCCTTCACCCTGGAGGCGGGCCGCTGCCAGGCCGGTCAA
>JALHDK010000251.1 GCA_022838965.1 Actinomycetales bacterium
TTCGTCGTCCGGCCCGGCCGCGGGCTGCGGCGCCGGGGCAGGTGCGGGGACGGGGACGGGGGCCGGCGCGGCCACCGCTGGCCCGCGGGCCGGCACGACCGCCGGCGCGGCGGGTTCCGCGGGTGCCGGGGCCTCGCCGCGGGGGCGAAGCCGCCGTCGGCCGGCCTCCCCGGCCGGGCGGGCGCCGTACCCCACCAGGTTGGACCCGCCCTCAGCCTCCCCGCCGGGTGCCCCGGCGGACGACGGCGCGGTCTCCGCACCCTCCACCTCGACGGCGAGGATGGGCTCGCCCACCTGGACGTTGGCGCCCTCGGGGACGAGGAGCGCGGCCACCGTGCCGTCCCACGGGGAGGGCAGCTCGACGAGCGACTTGGCGGTCTCGATCTCGACGATCGGCTGGTTCACCGTCACCGTGTCGCCGACGGCGACCAACCAGCTGACGATGTCCGCGTCGGTGAGGCCCTCACCGGGATCGGGCAGGCGGAATTCCTTGCGCATCGTGCTCCTTGGTCGGGTCGGTCGGGATGACTCCGGGTCAGTGGTCGAGGGAACGTCCGATCGCATCGAGGATGCGGTCGATGTTCGGCAGGTAGTCGTGTTCCAGCTTGTTCGCAGGGTAGGGCGTGTGGAAGCCGCCCACCCGCAGAACGGGGGCCTCGAGGTCATAGAAGCATGCTTCGGACACGCGTGCCGCGAGTTCGGCGCCCGGGCCGAAGTACTCCGGCGCCTCGTGGGCGACCACCAGCCGCCCGGTGCGGCGGACGGACTCGATGACCGAGTCGAAGTCGAGCGGCGAGATGGAGCGGAGGTCCAGGACCTCGGCGCTGACGCCGTCCTCCGCCGCCGCCGCCGCGGCCTTCGTCAGGGTGGCGACGGTCGGGCCGTAGCCGACCAGGGTGATGTCGCGGCCCTCCTGCACCATCCGGGCACGGGACAGCCCCTCCACGACCCCTTCGGGGCTCAGGTCCACGGTCGCGGGCAGCTCCCCCCGCGACCAGTAGCGCGCCTTCGGCTCGAAGAACAGCACGGGGTCGGGAGAGGCGATGGCCTGCTGGATCATCGTCCAGGCGTCGGCTGCGGTGGACGGGGTGACGACGCGCAGCCCGGCGGTGTGGGCGAACAGCGCCTCCGGGGACTCGCTGTGGTGCTCGATGGCGCCGATGTCGCCGCCGTAGGGCACGCGGATCACCACGGGCACCTCCACCAGGCCGCCGGAGCGGTAGTGCAGCTTCGCGAGCTGGGTGGTGATCTGGTCGAATGCCGGGAAGATGAACCCGTCGAACTGGATCTCCACCACCGGCCGGTAGCCGGCGAGCGCCATGCCGATGGCGGTCCCCACGATCCCGGACTCGGCGAGCGGCGTGTCGCGGACGCGATCCTCGCCGAAGTCCTTCATGAGTCCGTCGGTGACGCGGAACACGCCGCCGAGCTGCCCGACATCCTCTCCCATGATGATCACGGTCTCGTCGCGGGTCATCGCGGCGCGCAGGCCGGCGTTGATGGCCTGGGCCATGGGCAGGGACGCCGTGGCGTCCGCGGCGACCTTCGTGCGGATCGCGGTGGCGGGACCCTTGCGTTCGGGGGCGACCACGGGTGCGTTCATCAGTTCTCTCCCCTCGCGAGGTAGGCGTCCCATTCGGCACGTTCCCGTTCCACCTGGGCATTCGGGGACGCGGTGACGTGATCGAAGATGGTGGTGAAGTCGCCGGGGGCGTTCTCCCGGGTGAAGGTGCGGACGGCGACCCCGAGCTGGCGGGCCTCCTCGTCGACGGCGTCGAAGAAACCGGGTTCGGTCCCCTCGGCGGCCAGCAGCGTGCGGAGGCGGGCGATCGGGTCGCGACCGCGCCACTCCTCCTCCTCCTCCCGGGAGCGGTACCGGGTGGGATCGTCCGAGGTCGTGTGCGCTCCCATGCGGTAGGTCACGGCCTCGATCAACGTAGCGCCTTTCCCCGCCCGTGCCCGGTCGACGGCTTCGCGGGCTGCAACGTACATCGCGAGTACATCGTTGCCGTCCACCTGGATCCCTACCACGCCGTGAGCCAGAGCCTTCTGCGCCAGCGTCTGCGAGGCGGTCTGTCTAGAACGGGGCAACGAGATCGCCCACTGATTGTTCTGGCATACAAAGACCGCGGGCACGCCGTAGACTCCAGCGAAGTTGAGAGCCTCGTGGAAATCGCCCTGTGACGTCGCGCCATCCCCAAAGAAGACCATGGCCACGTCATCCTTGCCCCGGTACTTCATCGCCCAGGCCAGGCCCACAGCATGCAGGGTCTGCGAACCCACCGGAATGGACGTTGGGAGATTGTTCACACCCTCAGGGATGAACCCTCCTTCGTTATAGCCGCCATAGTAGAGCAGCAGGTCCTCCATGGCCCGTCCCCGCATCAACTCGCCCGCGGCCTCGCGG
>JALHDK010000252.1 GCA_022838965.1 Actinomycetales bacterium
TACGCCACCTTCAGGGATGAGACCGCCTACCATCTCAATGATCTCGTGCAGGCCTTCGGGGTCCAGTTCGCCATGGAGCCGGCCATAGGGCCTCTCACTGCCTCAGCGGCGCTCACCGACGGCGAGGTGGAGACCTATGGCGGGAAGACGATCGTCCTTGGCGCACCTACGGACTGGGAGGTCCTCGTGACCGACGCGGCGGGTCGGGCCGTCCTGGCGCGACGCTCCGTCGGAACGGGCGCCCTCATCGTCGGTAGCCGCGCTCTGGCGGGGCACAACCCCGACGCGAGCGATGACATCAACGCGAGTTGGTGGCAGCCCCTGCTTATCGCGGCCGCCTCCGCCAAGCCGGTGGACCCCAGCACCCCACCCCAGGGGGCCTACCCCGAGCATCTGGTGGAGCGGGAGGGGCTTAGGCTGCAGTTCAGCGACTACATGGAGCCCTATGCCGACATCATCTTCGAGATCTATGCCGAGTGCCGCCCCGTGCTCGAGGACATCATGGGCGTACCGCCCGCCGAGGGCATGCTGGCGAGCCTCATCCTCCTGCCCACCGGCGGGGGCGGGTTCTCCAGCGGGCAGACGATCGGGCTCGGCGTTTGGTGGGGTGACTTCCCCGACGAGCGGTACGGCATGATCGAGCTCATCGGCCACGAGGGCGCCCACTCGTGGGTCCTGCCCTTCCCTGAGCCCACCTGGAATGAGCCTATCGCGACCTACGTGGGAGCCCATCTCGCCATCCGGCTGGGCCTCGTGGAGCAGGGCCGCGCGACCATTGAGCGGTGCATAGAGGGTGGGCTCGAGCATGATCCCGATATGGACCAAGCCGATCTGGCCAACCCCGAGGGCCTTCCCAACGCTGTCGTGTGGGGCAAGACCTTCTGGCTGTGGGAGCAGCTACGGGCCGAGGAGCCCGAGATCGTCGCCAAGTACTTCCAGGCGAAGCGCCGCCTGGCCGATCCGGACGTGATCGACGCCTATACCATGCACGACGCCGCCGTCGTACTGAGCGAGGCCATGGGCCGCGACCTCTTCCCGTGGCTCAACGATCATGGCGTCCGCGTCTCTCGCGACGAGGCGGCCATCCGTCCTTAGGGCACTGCCAGCGGGCGCACCCGGAGGTCGCGTATGGCCCCCGTGGTGCGCCACGTCGCGAACCCGAAGGGGCGGCAACGTTCCATCTCGAGCCGGACGCCAACGTGTCGGCCCTCCGTATTGACGTGGATGATCCGCTTGCCATCGAGCCACACCTGGATCAGGTTCTCAGTGACCTCGACTCGGACGCGGTACCACCGTTGGTTGGCGTAGTTCACCCACTGCGAGGTCTCGTTCTCCGAGGCGTCGGCCCCGTTGAGGCTTGACAGGCCAGTCACCCCGCCGCCCCAGCCACCCATGACGAGGGAGATAGCCGACTCCTCCACGGGAAAAGTCATGCCACAGAAGAAGTCGCCTCCGGCCACGCGCATCGCCTCTAGCGTGATCTCGTAGTTCATGGAGGGGACCGCCACATCCCCCACCACGCCCGTCATGTCCGCGCCCTGGGCGAGAACGAGCTGGCCGTCGATGACGTAGACCTCGCGTTGGCCCGTCACATAGC
This sequence comes from Actinomycetales bacterium, assembly GCA_022838965.1. The sequence continues at coordinate 1,598 of JALHDK010000252.1, forward strand.
TCGGGCCCCATCCCGCCAGGCTCTCGCCATCGAAGGGGTAGGACCAGCTTGCCTCCGGAAGCGTCACCACACCGAGGTCATAGTGGCTATCGGCTGATACGATAATGCCCTCTACCGTGTGGTATGCGTAGTCGGTCCCAGGCTGGCGGAAGTCGAGGGAGACCTCGCCGGCGGCGAGCCCGGGCAGCTCGAACCGCCCCGCATCGCCGCAGACCGTCTCCCAGTAGCACCGCTGCGCCCCCCGAGCGTAGGCCGCCGACCGGGGCCCCCCGTCGGGCCGCGTGCCCGAGCGGACCGCAACCGTCCAGCCGTCCGCAGGGTCTCCGCCGCGGAGCCTCACGGCGCCCGTAATGGTGCAGGCCGGCCCCACCGGCCACTCCAGGACCTGCGCGCCAGCGCCCGGCTCCACCTCGAATGTCGCCGTCGGAGCCGACAGGACCTGCGGGTTCTCCGGCTCGAACCACGCGGCATAGGGCCCGGCGGGGAGGGCATCGAACGTGATGTCCGCCCCGTCGGTCGGGGCCGACGCCACTTCCCCGTAGCCGTTGTAGAGATGCACGACGCCCGGTGCATCGAGCGGCTCTGTCGCCAGGTCGGTTAGGCGCACCAGGAGCTGCTCGCGTGGGCTCGGCGGCTCAACGGCCAGATCCTCTGGCGGCGAGCTGCTCAGGGAGTCGCGCAGCACCGCCACATCGCCAGCGAGTCGCCCGCGGTAGAAGGTCAGCAGGTACCATGGCCGACCGTCCGGCAGGTCCACGGCGAAGGCTTCATCCTCCCGTGGCGCCGCCGCTTCGGCGGCGAG
>JALHDK010000253.1 GCA_022838965.1 Actinomycetales bacterium
AGGACCTGGGAGGGCCGACCGTTCTCATCAAGCGCGATGACCTGACGGGTCTCGCGGCGGGCGGCAACAAGCTCCGTAAGCTTGAGTTCGTCCTGGCTGATGCACGCCGCCAAGGGTGCGACCACATCATCACGTGTGGCGCGGCCCAATCCAATCACGCGTGCCAGACTGCCGCCGCGGCTGCCGCCCTGTGTATGGCGTGCACCCTCGTCCTGTGGGAACCCACCTCCCCCGATACGGGAGTCGGTCGAGGCAATGTGCTCCTCGATGATCTCGTTGGAGCGAAGGCCGTCTTCATCGACCCCGCGGACGGCGTCTCGCGGGAGGACGGTATGGAGCGCGAGGCGGAGCGGATCCGCGCCGGAGGAGGGCGGCCGTACGTCATCCCCGTCGGCGGGTCGACGGGGCTTGGCTCGGTGGGCTACGCTCTGGCGTTGGAGGAGGCCATCCTCCAGTGCGAGGCTACGGGTGGGCTGCCCGACAAGATCATCGTCGCTTGTGGCTCGGGCGGCACCGCGGCGGGCCTACTGGTGGGTGTGGCCGCGCTGGGGCTCAAGGCCGAAGTGCTCGCCGTGGATGTCGATGGAGAGGACTCCCTCCGGCCCGACACCCTCCGCTGCGCTCGGGAGTGTGCCGAGTTGCTCGGCATGGACCCCAGCCCGTGGGAGGAGGACTGCCCGTGGGAGCTTGTCGAGGGCTACGTGGGCCCTGGCTATGGCGCGCCGTCCGAGGTATGCGTCGAGGCCATCCGACTCGTTGCCCAGACCGAGGGCCTGTTCCTCGACCCGGTCTACTCGGGTAAGGCGATGGCGGGCCTGATCGGGCTCGTGGAGGAGGGTTGGATCGGTCGATCGGAGCGGGTGCTCTTCGTACACACCGGCGGGCTGCCCGGGCTCTTCGCCCTCGGCCCGCAGCTCGCCTCATAGCGGGCCTACCGGCGCCTCCAGATCAGCGTGGAGCACTCGATCCCGTGGCGGTGTACAGGGAGACGGAGTTCCTCGGTCCACGCATCCCCTGGCTGCATGTCCCGCCGCATCCAGTCAGCGATGAGCAGTACGGCCACGCCGCCGGGTCGTACCACGCGAGCCAGCTCGGGCAAGGAGGCCACAACGGCCGCACGATCGCGCCGGTGATAGGGTGGCTCCCCCAAGATCCCGTCGAACCACCCGTCACTGAAGGGCAACCGGCCGGCATCGGCCAGGGCGAAGCGCGCAGGGAAGCGCTCCCGCAGGCCGGGCGTGAGGTCTGGGTCGATGTCGGAGACCCAGACATCGAGGTCCCGCTCCATGGCGGCGCGTCCGATCGCGCCGAGCCCGGCGAAGGGGTCAAGCACCCGCGACTCGTCGGACAGCCCCGCAAGGTTCGCCACGAGCTTAGCATCGAGCGGGGAGAGCCGCCTGTGCAGCCGGGGGCCGGATACGTCGTCCCCGGGCGCTGACGCGAAGGCGAAGCCGGCGCGATGGGGCGACCGGTCGAGCCTGTCCTCCTCGTCGGCCACCCAGACCTCGGTGAGCTGCAGATCCCGGCCCTTGTAGACGATCCGGCCCACGGGCCAGCGCACCGCCATCCGGTAGTCCGGCTCTCGCCCCGACCACGGCGTGGAGATCGCCCTCAGCACCGCCTGGGTGTAGCCGAGGCGAGTCACCATGGCGATGAGGGGCGACTCGTCGCCCAACCAGGAAAGAGCGAGTCGGTGGCGGCCCGGCCACTCATTGGTCAGGCGCGCCGAGGGACCAAGGCATGTGAGCAGCTCGTGCCGGGCCGTGCGGTAGTCGATTCCGACCCCACCGCGTCTGGTGCGGAAGTACGCCTGGTAGAACCGCTCCTCATCCATAGCGTGGCTCCGACCGGCGGCGGACGCGCCGGTGGGACAGGGCCGCGCCCGCGATGCAGGGTAGGCAACCAACGGAGGTCATGACGATGCCCGAGTCGTTCACCAGTCCGGCGAACAGAGCTGTCACCGCTCCGGCGACCACATAGCGGAGCGGCGGCGCCCACGCCGCGGGCGGCGGCGAGTCTGCCACGACGAAGGGGAGGAAGAGGGCCGTAGTGCCCACGCTGCCCCACCACAGAGGCGTGGAGAAGCGCTCCTTCACGAGGGCGACCTTGCCCTGCATGGTACGGCGAAGCCACTCGTCCTGGCCCGAGAGCACCTGCTTCATGGCGTGGCCGAGGTGGGTCGTGGGATCGGGATGGGTGAGGACATCGTAGAGCGCGGCGCCGATGACTGTAGCCCCCGCAAGGAGGGGGGCGAGGAGGAAGATCGCCCAGCGAGCCCGGGGCGAGCGTGCCGCCAGCCCTGCCGCCAAGGCGAGGGCGAAGGTGGCTGTGAGCAGCCCTCCTGTGTTCGCGCCGAGTTGGGGCGCCCCGATGACGAAGGCCGGCGCCGCCAGGA
>JALHDK010000254.1 GCA_022838965.1 Actinomycetales bacterium
CCTACCGGCCTTAGCCGCCAAGTACCAGGTAACGCAGTGGTGGCCGACGAAGCCGTGCGAGAGTTCAAGCTCCGTCGGAGGTCAGGATGCGTCGGCTCCACCCACTCATCGCGCTTGTTGTCGTCCTTGCGGCGCCCTCGTCCTATGCGGCGCTGGATACCTTCTGTGCCGTCGTAGGTATGGATGACGAGGCAGAGTACTTCCCTGCGAGTTCCGCGTTCCAGGTATATCTCGATGATGAACTCGCGCTCGAAACGCAGGTCCTGCGCCCAGGGGATGAACCTGTACCCATCGAGGTACCGCTAGGAGCCGCCCGGAGCCTCCGCCTCGTCATCACCGACGGAGGCGACTCCATAAGGAACGACCGTGGCGACTGGGCCGACGCGCGGCTCGTGGACTCCACCACGGGTGAGACTGTCTTCCTGAGCGACAGGCCTTGGACGACCCGAGGTGAGTGGATCCGCGCCAACCTCGACCGAACCGTGACCGGCAACCCACTAACTCTGTGTGGCGTTGTGTACTGCCGAGGGCTCGGCGGCTTTGCCCTCATGGACTACGAGTGGTCGGGCTGGGACAGTTGGCTTGATGAGCGGCGCGTCGATGCCCGCCGTCGTGCTACCGAAGGGCTGGAGGCCCTGGGGGGGACACTCACCCTCGACCTGCCGGACGGCGTCGCGGTGGCCGTAGATGGTGAGGAGATCCACAGCGGCCAGGGCGCGACCCAGCTCTCCGTGGGCGACGCAGCGTCCCTGACGCTCACGCTGAGCCGCTACGATGCTCCATCCCTTCGCCAATCGTGCCTGTCAGGCGCCATGTTGACCTCGCCCCGAGGACGCGTACCGCTTCTCGCCCTCTCTCCCAGCCGCATCGAGAACCCCTTGGTCGGCAGCGCCGACGAGAACGCACCCATCCTTGCGGGGCGGCCGTACTGCGCGGGACACGGAGTGGGTCGCGAAGCGCGGTTTCACTTCACCGCGCCTGCGGCCGAGGTCGCGGACCTGCTCGTAAGCCCTGCGTCGGAGGGCGGCCTGCGGTTCCGTGCTACTCTTGGCGTGGCCCCCTCCTCCGGCACGCCCGGCTCTCTGGAGATCGTCCTGACAGAGGACGGCGTAGTGCGCTACCGTTCCGGGATCCTCTCTTCCGCGGACGAACCGGCAGAGATCGACGTCCCCATCCAAGGCTCCGGTACGGTGTCTGTCCGCGTAGCGTCACTGGGTGATGGCAACCTAGGCGACTCTGCCGTGATCGCTGATGCCCGCATCGAGGGCGGCGAGACCGATCTCTGGCTTCACGAACTGGAGCCTTGGATCGCCGCCTCCGGCTGGGGCGAGGTCGGCCTCGGGTTCGGCGCCGATGGGCGTGTCCTGGCTATCGGGGACCCACCTACTCGCTACGCCCGGGGCATTGGGCTCGCGGCCGAGGGGCGTATCGAGTGGCGGGACCTCCTGAAGGTAGCGGAGCGGAGCCGGCGTGCGCGAGCACTCGTGGCTGAGGCCGAGGGCCTTCAGCCCGCTCAGGTCGACGGCCGCACGGAGCGCGAGGCGGCGATCGCAACCAAGCGGCGGTTCCTTCGCGAGGCCGTCGAACTGGATCCGCGCTGCGCCGAAGGGCACCTGGCACTGGCTGAACTCGAGCTTGACCGCCGCTTCATGCGCCGCGCCATGGATGCCGCTCGCCGGGTCATCGACCGAGGCGGAGCAGACGCGGCGCAGATCCGCAGGGCGTCCCGCATACTGGACGAGTGCTACACCCACCAGTATCTACCGCCCTCGCAACCCAACGCCAAGCGCATCCTTGGGGCAACCCGGCTCGACTCGATCAGCGGGCTGACGCCGGTCTTGTGCCGTACGCCGCCCGGCGGCGAACCGCCCGTTGCCGTTGGTGAGGCGCCGCTATTGCCTCCTGATGACGCGGAGCGGCTCGTTGTGCTCAGTCGCGGCCTTGAGGTCCGCGTGAGCCTGATCGATGCGGAGGGCTCCGAGGTCGCCTGCGCCGGACCCGCGGTCGACCCTTGGGTATCCCTGGATGCCATCGACAGCGCTCTGACGGTCCGGGTGGAGCATGACTTCGCCCGGGACCGATTCGCTGAGGACCTGGAGGTTCTCGTCGCCGCCGTGACTGGCGTCCAACCCACACTCGACCTTCACTACGACCTTGTAGGCGACGCATCGGTCCTTGCCACAGTAGAGTCGGTCGCAGGCTGCGTCGTGGCTCTTCCGACCACCGCTCTGCGGCCCGAGGTTACCGGAGGAACGGCAGTGCTCTGCCAGCCCGCCGCGACCTACGGTTCGGACCTCGCCGCCTATACGGCGACGCAGCCCTGCCTGCTCATTCCAGCCGAGGGGCAGACCGCCAGGCTCACCTACCTGTGGCCAGACGGCGGTTGCTG
>JALHDK010000255.1 GCA_022838965.1 Actinomycetales bacterium
GGGCGACGGCGTCGGGCGGCTGGGGCGGTGTCTCGGGTGACGGCGGCGGCGTCGGGCGGGCGTGTCCGTCGGGCGGGCATGTCCGGGGGGCGGGCGACGACGTCGGGAGGGCCGGGGGCGACAGACTCGCAGCGCGGGGCGAGACTTGAGTGCAACACGCTCAAGTTTTCGCCATTGGCGTACACAACTGGCACTCGACGCGGTAGAGTGCCAATACTTGCTGTGGAGGCCCGCGGGGAGCGAAACCCGAGGGCCAAGGAGAAGGAGATGCCCGGCACCTGTCCGGGCGCGACACTGAAGGGGGTTCTCAATGGCGACCCGTTACGATCCGTTTGCCGAGCTCACCACGCTGATGAACTCGGCGCTCCGCCAGGTTCCGTCCAGCCCCGTGATGCCGCTGGACCTCTACCGCGAGGGTGACGTCTTCGTGGTCAGCATCGACCTCCCCGGCGTGGACCCGGGGTCGATTGACATCGACGTCGAGGACCGCACGATGACCATCCGGGCCGAGCGCAAGGCCGAGAGCTCCGAGGGCATCCAGTGGATCACGCACGAGCGGCCCACCGGGACCTTCGCCCGCCAGCTGACCCTGGGCTACGGTCTCGACGTCGCGAATGTCGTCGCCAGCTACACCGACGGCGTGCTGAAGGTCACCATCCCGGTGGCGGAGGAGGCGAAGCCGCGCAAGATCCAGATCACGCACGGCGCGTCCTCCCAGATCGAGTCCGGCTCCGAGAGCTGAGCATCACCGCGCGAGGAGCCACATCGACGCGGCGCGGGAGTTCACGAACCAGCGGGCCGCGCGACTCACGAATGGGGTGCGCCACACGGCGCACCCCGTTTCAGTCGTGACGGGAGGGCGCAGCGGGCCGTCCCGGACTTCCCGCAGCGGGCCGTCCCGGACTTCCCGCAGCGGGCCGTCCCGGACTACCCGCAGCGGGGCGTCCGGGGCTGTCCCGCACCGAGGCGTCCCGGGCTGCCCGGCCCGGGACGCGTGGCAACACGAACCTCGCGGATTGCCACGTCCGTTCGCCCATCCCGCGGCCACCGGCTACGTTCGGAGCATGCACATCCGTCCCGGTGGCTACGACGACATCCGAGGCATCCTGGACGCTGGCCTGCGCATCAACACCCGGATCCGGCCGGAACACATGGTGGTGGCCGAGACGGACGAGGGGAAGCTCGCCGGCTTCGCGTACTGCTTCCTCTCCGGTCTGCATCGGACACGGTACTGGGCGACCATCCGCGTCTGCGAGGAGTACCGCCGCACCGGCCTGGGCACCGAGCTGGTGCGGGCGCTCGGCGCGATCAGGGACGAACCGCGTCCCTTCTACACCAAGATGCGGTCCGACAACCCCTTGCTGGCGTGGATCCGCGCGGTCGGGGCCACGCCCTACCAGGTTTGCCCTCCCATGACCCTCGACCTCACCGACGCCGCCACCCTCGAGTGGCTCGCCTCCCTGCCCCAGCGACCCGACGTCGTGCCCGGCACCGCCCTCACCGACGAGCAGCTCATCCACTCCTACTCGTCTCTCTACGAATGGGTGCACGAGGACTGGTCCCCCGTCACCTCCGCCGTCGCCGGCGGCGACGTCGTCGCGGGCGTGTTCGTCTTCCGCACCCCCGCCGGGGAGGCCCTCGACGCCGTCGCGGAGACGATCACCCGGGACGCCCCCGACGGCGACGCGGCCCTCGCCGCGTGTGTCCGGGCGACGGCCCTGCTGGCGGCGGAGCGCGGCTGGTCCGAGCTCGCCTTCGACGGCCACCGGGATGACCCGCACCTCTACCCGCTTCTCCAGCGGGCGCCGAAACTCACGGGCGACACCCTGTACTACATGGAGTACGAACCGCTCCCGAGCTGAGGGCTCCCGGCGAGCGATCCCCGGCGAAAGACCCTGCCCCGCCATCGCTGCCCGGAGGATAATCGCCGTTGCGACCTGCGGCGAAGGAGTGCGAACCATGGCCGATCCGGCGATTCATGTCGAGGACCTGCGCTTCTCCTACGGCGGTGTCGAGGCGGTGAAGGGCATCTCGTTCGATGTCGTTCCGGGAGAGATCCTCGGGTTCCTGGGCCCGAACGGCGCCGGGAAGTCCACCACCATCAAGATGCTCACCGGCCAGATTCGGCCCCAGGGCGGCCGGGCCACGGTCCTCGGCTACGACGTCACCGCGGGCGATCGGCGGATGCAGGCCCGCATCGGGGTGTGCTTCGAGGAGAAGAACCTCTACCTGGCCATGTCGGGGAGGGAGAACCTCGAGTTCTTCGCCAGCCTCTTCGGCCTGAAGGATCCCGACGTCGCCGGCGCGCTGCGCCGGGTGGGTCTCGCGGACCGGGCCGACGACCGGGTGTCCTCCTATTCCAAGGGCATGCGGCAGCGGATGATGGTCGCGCGCGCGTTCATCAACACCCCCGACGTGCTGTTCCTCGACGAGCCCACGGACGGCCTCGACCCGGTCACCTCCGCCACGATCCGGGCCACCATCCGGGAGGAGGCCGACCGCGGCGCCGCGGTCCTGCTCACCACCCATGACATGTTCGAGGCCGACGAGCTCTCCGACCGGGTGGCCTTCATCAACGACGGCCGGATCGTCGCGCTCGACACGGTCGAGAACCTCAAGCTGCGCTACGGCACCCGGTCGGTCAAGGTCCGCCTGCGGGACGGCGACGGGGTGCGCGAGGAGGTGCTCCCGCTCGACGGCGGTGCGGCCTCCGCGCGCCTGGCCCAGCTTGCCGCGTCTCCCGACCTGCTCACCCTTCACACCGAGGAGGCCTCGCTGGAGGCCATCTTCATCCAGCTCACCGGACGGGGGCTGGCCTGATGTCCCGCCCCGCGATCATCAGGGCGCTGCTCCGCAAGGATCTGGTGGCCTACTCCCGCGACCTGATCTACCTCGGCCTCACGCTCGTGCTGCTCGTCGTCATCCCGGTGGTGTTCCGGCTCCTCCCCGATGTGGTCGACGAGACCATCACCCTCGCCGTCTCGCCCTCGCTCGAGACGCTCGTGGCGGAAGGCCGCGCCGAGCTCCTCGCCCAGGGGGCGCCGCCCGAGCGGCTCGCGGCGCTCGACGAGCTGGACCTCGCCTCCGGGGAGGGTCTCGACCTCCTGGAGCTCGACGACGCCGCCCGGCTGGCCGACGTCGTCGCGGGCACCCTTGAGGCGTGGCGGACGGACGACGGCACCGTCGTCGTCCGGGACCCGGCGACCGAGCCCGAACCCGCGAACGCGCGACGGGTGGATGCCACAATCGGGATCGCCTTCCCGGCGGGCTTCATCGCGGACGTCGTCCGGGGCGAGCCGGGCGTCACGGTGACCGTGTACTCGGCCGCGAGCGTCCCGGCGGAGATCCGCGGGGCGATGACGGGCTTCGTCCGGGAGCTGGCGTATCAGATCGCGGGCCGGGAGCTGCCCGTGGGCCTGCCCGGGGAGGACGAGATCATCCTGGGCCAGGATCGCGCCGGCTCCCAGATCGCCCTGCGCGAGCGGATGCGTCCGCTGCTGCTCTTCATGATCCTGCTGATGGAGACCTTCTCCATGGCAGCGCTGGTGTCCACCGAGGTGGTCCAGCGCACCGTGACCGCGGTGCTCGTCACGCCGGCCCGCGTGTCCGACTTCCTCGCGGCGAAGGCGATCTTCGGCACGCTGCTCTCGCTCGGCCAGGCGCTCATCGTCCTCGCCCTCGTCGGCGGGGTCACCGCGGGGAACTGGTCGCTGCTGCTCACGGCGCTCGTCATGGGAGCGGTGATGTTCACCGGGGTGGCGCTCTTCGTGGGCGCGGCGGGGAGGGACTTCATGGGGCAGCTGTTCTTCGCGATGCTGGTCACCATCCCCCTCCTCATCCCCGCCTTCGCGGTGCTGCTCCCCGGTTCGGCGGCGCCGTGGGTGCGT
>JALHDK010000256.1 GCA_022838965.1 Actinomycetales bacterium
GGCGAGGTGCTCGGCGCCCTTGAAGGACTCGGCGTAGATCTTGTACACGTCCTCGGTGCCGGACGGCCGGGCCGCGAACCACGCGTTCTCGGTCACGACCTTCAGGCCGCCGATCGGCTCGTTGTTGCCGGGGGCGCGGACGAGGCGGGCGATGATCGGCTCACCGGCGAGGGTCTCCGCCTTGACGTCGGACGGCTCGAGCTTGCCGAGCTTCGCCTTCTGTTCCTTGGTGGCGGCGGCGTCGATCCGGGCGTAGGCGGACTCGCCGTACTGGGCGACCAGCTCCCGGTGCAGCTGGGAGGGGGTCTTCCCGGTGACCGCGAGGATCTCCGAGGCCAGCAGGCACAGGATGATGCCGTCCTTGTCGGTGGACCAGACGGTGCCGTCCGTGCGGAGGAACGAGGCACCCGCGGACTCCTCGCCGCCGAACCCCACGGAACCGTCCAGGAGGCCGGGCACGAAGTACTTGAAGCCGACGGGGACCTCGATGAGCCGCCGGCCCATGCCCGCGGCCACGCGGTCGATCAGGGAGGAGGAGACGAGGGTCTTGCCGATGGCGGCGTCCGGGGCCCAGCCGGGACGGTGGGCGAAGATGTAGGAGATCGCCACCGCGAGGTAGTGGTTCGGGTTCATCAGCCCGGCGTCCGGCGTCACGATGCCGTGACGGTCCGCGTCCGTGTCGTTCCCCGTGGCGATGTCGTACGCGCCGCCGCCCATCTTGGCGAGCAGCGAGGCCATCGCGTTGGGGGAGGAGCAGTCCATGCGGATCTTGCCGTCCCAGTCCAGCGTCATGAACCGGAAGGTGGGATCCACCTCCGGGTTGACGACGGTGAGGTTGAGCCCGTACCGCTCCCCGATCTCGCCCCAGTAGTCGACCGCGGCGCCGCCCATCGGGTCGCGCCGATGCGGACACCGGCCTCGCGGATGGCCTCGAGGTCGATGACGTTCGCGAGGTCCTCGACGTACGCGGAGAGGAAGTCGTGCTTGCCGGTGGTCTCCGCGGACAGCGCCTTCTCCACCGAGACGCGGGGAACCTTCTCCCAGCCGTCCCGGAGGATCTCGTTGGCCCGGTTGGCGATCCACTTCGTCGCATCGGTGTCCGCCGGGCCGCCGTGGGTGGGGTTGTACTTGAAGCCGCCATCGCGCGGCGGGTTGTGCGACGGGGTGATGATGATGCCGTCCGCCCGCTGGGGGCCCGTGGTGCGCACGCCGGCCGAGGTGCCGGCGCCGTTGGCCCGCAGGATGGCGTGGGACAGGGCGGGGGTGGGGGTGTAGCGCCCGCGGGCGTCCACCCGGACCTCGACGCCGTTGGCGGCGAGGACCTCCATCGCGGACTTCCACGCCGGCTCGGAGAGGACGTGGGTATCGCGGCCGATGAACAGCGGTCCATCGGTGCCCTGGCTGGCGCGGTACTCCACGATCGCCTGCGTGGTGGCCACGATGTGGGCCTCGTTGAAGGCGCCGTCGAGAGACGATCCGCGGTGCCCGGAGGTGCCGAAGGCCACCTTCTGGGCAGGGTTGTCCACGTCCGGGACGATGTCGTAATAGGCGGAGATGACCTCGTCAACGTTGATGAGGTCCTCGGGTTGTGCAAGTTGTCCAGCGCGCTCGTGCATGCTTCCATCCTGCCGCAGGGGTCCGACAAGTACTGTTGGTTCATGCCAATTCCTGACGTCCCCGCGCTCATCACGGTTCCCGACCTCGGCGGCGACGGGACGATCCCGTCCGGTTACGTGCTGCTGGACATCCGGGAGGACGACGAATGGGCGGCGGGCCACGCGCCGGGCGCGCTCCACCTGCCGCTCTCCCAGCTCCTTGGACGGCTGGGCGAGCTCCCGAACGGGCGGCTGCTGGTCATCTGCCGCAGCGGGAACCGCAGCGCCCGGCTCTGTGACTGGCCCAACCGCAACGGGTACGCCGCCTGGGATGTCGGGGGCGGCATGCAGTCCTGGGCCGCAGCCGGGTGGAAGGTCGTCCGCGACGACGGCGCTCCCGGCCGGATCATCTAACCGGGGGCGGCCGCGTCCCGGGCGCCGCGGCCACGGGCCGGGCGCCGCCCGCTACCCTCTTCTCCCATGGGCAGGAAGTCGCGTCGCACGTCCGTCTCCGTGGCGGAGTCCCCCAAGGGCAGACGGCAGGAGGTGCCGTTCGTCGAGCGGCCGTTCGAGGGCTTGCCGGCCGAGACCGATCTCGTCGCGATGCGCGAGATCCTCCCCTCGGCGACGGCGGAGCTCACCGTGCTGGGGACGCCGGTGCTGCTCGTGACGCTGCTTCCCGACCAGCTTCCCGCGCTGCGGCGGCAGGACGGCACCGTCGTCGTCGCCATGCAGACCCGGCTGCACTCGGGCGACGCCTCCCGCGACGTCGCCCACGCGATCGAGCGGGCCCTTGAGCTGGAACCCGGCCAGCCGCTCCGCCTGGCGACCCTCCCCGAGCCGGGCGCGCGCCTCCAGGACCTCGTCCCGCCCGACGCCCGCATCACCGTGGTCCTGCGCCACGACTTCGACTACTGGGTGGACCCGGCCACCGAACGCACTCCCGAGCTGGAGCAGGCCCTCGCCAACGCGGCAGACTCCGCGGTGCCCATGGCCGCGGTGGCCGGTGCGACGTCCGCCTACTGGGTGCGGATGGGGCGGGAGTTTCTGCGGTGGGTCCGGCCCGAGCCCGAGGACGCGCTGCTCGACGCCCTCGCCCGCCTGCGGGCCCGGCGCGAGACCGACCTCGAGGAGGGTGCCCCCCTCATCGGCGCCTTCCGGACCTGTGGGCTGCTGGTGCCCGTCTGGGAGCTGAACCGCGGCACCGAGGCGGAAGAGCTCACCCGGCCCTGCGCGGAGTTCGGGAAGCGTCTGGCGGCGACGCTCGCCGTCCGGGAGCCGCTGACGGCGGAGGAGCGGCGCGCCCGCGCCGGGATCATCTCGCGGCAGGTCACATTGCGGTGAGCGGACGACATGTGCCTAAAGGGCGAGTAAAGGCTACGCTTGGATGCTGTGAGTGAGGCATCGCGGATTGCCGTCGTCATCCCTGCCAAGGATGAATCGGACACCATCGCCGCAACCATCCGTGCCAGCCGCGCCATCCCACGGGTGGATCTCGTCGTCGTGGTCGACGACGGCTCGGAGGATGACACCCAGCACGTGGCCCGGGCGGCGGGTGCGGTCGTCGTCAGGCACTCGGTCAACCGCGGCAAGGCGTCCGCCATGGAGACCGGGGCGTCGGTGGTCGCGATGCGCGACGTCGAGGGC
>JALHDK010000031.1 GCA_022838965.1 Actinomycetales bacterium
AGGTCGGGAACCAGGGAATCCCGCTCTTGGCCACCTGCGGAACCCGGGACAGAAAGATCCCCCGGGACTCCATGAACCGGCTCCGGGACCTGGTCCCCGGCATCGAGTACCACGAGATCGAGGGCGCCGGCCACCTCGCACACTACGAGTTCCCCGACCTCGTCAACCCCCTCCTCATCCGGTTCCTCAGCGCCTAGACGACTCTCTCGCGCACTGATCAGACACCGACCGAACGGGCGGCTCGCCTGGTCATGGTTCGTGCCGCCGTGCGTCACGCCAGCGCACCCACGTCTCCACCATGGACAGGTCGTAGGCGGGCCCCGAGACACCCACGGTGAACAGCGTCACTCCCGCGGCGACCATCGCGTCGGCGACCTCCGCGGGAGGTCGCGAGACCCCGGCCGAACGCTCGATCCGGGTGGCGTCCCGGCCGACGTCGGTGCCGTGGTTGTTGAGCACGGCGCTCTTCCGGGCGATGGTCGCGGCGTCGCCGAAGCTGTGCCAGATGTCGGCGTGCTCGGCGACGACCCGCAGCGTCTTCCTCTCTCCCCCGCCGCCGATGAGGATCGGGATCTGTCGGGTGGGGGGCGGGTTACCGGCCGTGAGGCGACGGCGGATGCGCGGCATGGCGCGGCCAAGTGCGGCGATGCGCTGCCCAGCGGTGCCGAACTCGTAGCCGAAGGTGTCGTAGTCCTTCTGGAACCAGCCGGCCCCGATGCCGAGAATCAGCCGCCCGCCACTGATGTGGTCCACGGTCCGCGCCATGTCCGCGAGCAGGTCCGGGTTGCGGTAGGAGTTGCAGGTCACGAGCGCGCCGATCTCGATGCGACTGGTCTGCTCGGCCCACGCGCCGAGCATCGTCCAGCACTCGAAGTGCTTGCCGTCCGGGTCACCGGACAGGGGGTAGAAGTGGTCCCAGTTGAAGGCGACGTCGACGCCGATGTCCTCCGCGCGCCGAACGGCGTCCCGGATCTGGACGTAGTCCGCATGCTGCGGCTGGATCTGCACGGCGATACGGATGGGGTGGGTCATTGCCCGAGCGTACGGCCCACCCGGTGGCCGGGGCCACCGTCCCGGGGCGCGCGCCCCAGCGTGAGGCTGGAGTCCGTCACACCGCGTGAGGCGTGCGAAGGAAGTACGTGCGATCGAGGATGAGGATCGTGGCCGCGGCCAGCAGGAACATGCCCAGCACCCAGAGGTATCCGGTCGTGGTGCGGAGGACGGGCAGGAGCCACAGGGACAGGTTGAGCTGGGTGTGCAGCAGGATGGCCGCCAGGACGCTGCCGTTGGTGTGCGCCGCCACCCAGGTGAATGCGATGCTCGCGGCGACGACGGTCAGAGCGAAGGACCAGAAGGGCGTCACGTAGAACATGCCCGTCCGGGCGGGCGGCACGAGGAACTGCGGTCCATGCCAGAGGGCCCACACGCTGCCGAGGACCACGGAGGACACCAGAGGGGTGTAGCGGTCGAGCAGCCGCGGCAGGGCGTAACCCCGCCAGCCGAACTCTTCCTGGAATGGTCCACTGGTGAACATCACCGAGAGGAAGACGAACGGCAGGTACCGCACCATGCCGTGTGCCTCGGACGGCGGGACGGCACCGTCCACCGCAACACCCGCGGCGTACGCGCCGCCGACCAGCACCGGGAAGAACAGGAGGGACACCGCCCACCACGTCACCCCGAACCGGTAATCGACCCCCTTCTTCAGCAGATCCCGAACGCCTCGCGTCCCGTTCTCCCGGTGGACCAGGAAGAGTGCCACGACCAACGGACCCAGAGCGCCCACGAAACCCAGGTTTGTCCACCATGCGTCAGGGAGCACCCCGCGCTTGCCGAGGGCGTCCGGCACCCAGAACAACCAGGTGAAGGCCGTCGTGAGGACGAAGAAGCGCCATGGCCCCTGCCGGCTGCCCGCGGGTGTCTCGCTCATCTGCCAGCTCCTCTCGATCCTGGGGTGCGGCGCCTGTCCTCCATGAGAGCACGGTTGGCACACTTCGTCCGCGGAAGACATGAATCCGCGTGGAGGTAGGTGAATCCGCGTTGCGGAAGTGGATCTGCGTGGAGGTAGGTGAATCCGCGTGGCGGAGGTGAATCTGGTTACTGAGGCGAGTCAGTCTCACCTCCCCTGGGACGATGACCTGACCACCACACCCGCCGCCCCCACATCCACCCCAGATCGCGCTACGTGATGGCCCCCGCTCCAACGTTCCGGCCAGTTCTGTCTGGTCAGGGGCCCGCCACTGCCCGCTCGATCGCGCCGACGTCGATCCTCTGCATGGTGAGCATGGCGGCGAATGCGCGCCCGGACACGGACGGTTCGTCCGATGCCATGGCCTCGATCAGCACTCTCGGCGTGATCTGCCAGGACACGCCCCACCGGTCCTTGCACCAGCCGCAGGCGCTCTCCTGCCCGCCGTTACCAACGATGGCGTCCCAATACCGATCGGTCTCCGCCTGGTCCTCCGTCGCGATCTGGAAGGAGAAGGCCTCACTCTGCCTGAACGCAGGGCCTCCGTTCAGGCCGATACACGGAATCCCGCACACCGTGAACTCGACCGTCAGGACGTCGCCCGCCTGGCCGCCTGGAAAATCTCCCGGAGCCCGGCGCACGGCGCCCACGCGGCTGTCGGGGAACACGCTGGCGTAGAACGCGGCTGCCTCCTCGGCATCCTTGTCGAACCAAAGGCAGATGGTGTTCTTCGGGACATCCATCACCGTCTCCTTCACTGCGGACAGGCGGACACGGTACGCCGCACGTCGCCGGCGGGACAAGGGGGCACCCGCTTTGCGGCGGAGGAGCATACCCGTCGCCGCGGGACGGCGACGCTTCTGATAGCGTGGAACGTCCATGAGTGGCGGGGGGCGTGACGTGGCGACTGGCAGTGCGATGTCCATGGATCATGATTCCGCGCCCGTGCTGGTTGCCGGCGTCGACGACCATCCGCTCGTGTTGCGGGGCCTGGCGGCGTATTTCGCCGAGTTCGAACCCGATATTCGCCTGACGGTGGTGGCGGCGACGGTCCCGCACCTGCTGGCGTCGTGGGATCCCGGGATTTCGGTGGTTCTGCTGGACATCCAGCTCGCGGACGGGAGCGGTCCGGAGGAGAACGTGGAGCGCCTGCTCGCTGCCGGGGCTAAGGTGGTGGTCCTGACCAGCGAGCACCGGCCGGCGATTGTGCAGCGGGTGCTGGAGGCGGGCGCCCTCGGACTTGTCCTGAAGGAGGACCCGGAGGAGGCGATCACCGAGGCGATCCGGTCGGCAGCAGCGGGACGGTTCTTCGTCTCGAGCCGGCTGGCCCATGGCATTGTCGCCGATCCGAGAGGGATGGTCCGGCTGTCCGAGCGGGAGCGTGACGTGCTGAGTCTTCTTGCCCGCGGGCTGCCGTGGACGACGATCGCCCGCACCCTGTCCACGAGCACGGACACGGCCCGGACCTACTGTTACCGCGCGATCGAGAAGTACGCGCAGGCGGGCGCCACGATTCGGAACGGCCCGAAGGAGGTCGCCTACCGGGCGATGGTCGACGGTCACCTCGGTACCGACGACCGCCAGCGACGATGACGGCGGTGGTGTCACCAGCGGAGTTGACACCGCGAACGTACCGGGATGGTGTGGAACTGCTGCTCCGCCGGGGGTGGGCGGTCCTGCTGTTCGGCTTCAGCGCCGGGTGGGCGGTTTCCGTGACGACGGCGTGGGCCCGGTTGAGCGCCCCGTCGCGAGTGGTGGCAACGCTCTTCGTGATCGCGGCGGTGGTCGCCGGTATCCGGGCGTTCCGGGGGGTGGCCGACGGGCGTGATGTGGCACTGCTGGCCGCATTCGCCGTGCTCGGTCCCCTCGCCCTTGTCATGGAACCGGCGGGGGCACTGGCGCGGGGACTGCGCCCCATGCCCTCGATCGCGTGTGCCATCGGAATACTCGAGCTGGCCCCCAAGGGCATGCAGCGCGCCAGCGTGGCCGCTGCGGCGGCCGTTCTCCTCGTGGGTGAGTCCCTCGCTGGGAGCGGGATCCTCGCACTGGAGACCACGCTGTCGTTCCTGGCACCCTGCCTTGCCACAGTCGGACTGGTGACCGCGTCCCGGCGGGCGAGTTCGCGGGCAGATGAGGCCGCCCGCGATCAGGCGCGGCGCGCTGCCGAGTCCGCGCGGCAGGCGGCCAGCCGGGCAGCGGTGCGTGACGTGCTGGCGTTGCTGCATGACCACGTGGCGGCAGCGCTGCGAGCGATCAGCCTTCGCGAGGTTGGCGTGTCTGAGGCGCGGGTCGTGGCGGCGGAGGCGACGCGGGCGCTGGAGGCGAGCCGGACCGAGCGGACAGCGGCGGCCCGGCACGAGGAGGGTGCGCTGTGCGCCCTCGACGACGTCATCCGCCACATCCCGACCCCCGCTGGTCTCGAGGTCACTCTCAACATCCGGGAGGTGGGGCTCCTCCCGTGCGATGTGGTCCGAGCATTTGAACGGGCCGCGCGAGAGTCCCTGCGCAACGTGACGCGGCACGCCCGGGCCCGCCGCGTGACCCTGTCCCTGGCGAGGGAGGGCCGCACCGTGATCCTCGTCGTGGAGGACGATGGAGCCGGACTGCCCGACGGCGGTGACCATCTCGGATTCGGCCTCGCCCACTCCGTCGTTCGGGCCATGGGCGACGTTGGCGGTGACGCGCGCTTCTCGAGCACCACCGGACGCGGGACTCGCGTCGAACTCACCTGGAGGGAGGAGGGAACCGTCGAACCGCCCCCGCCCAGCAGGGTAGACCTTCTCCAGGCCGCGCTCCCCGACCTGCGCAGAGCCCTGGCCCTCGTGACGCTCCCCTTCCTCGCCGTCTCCGCCTACTCGGCGGTCCGCTACTCGCTCACCGAACCGGCGGACAACCTGCCCTGGCTCGCGTGGTTCGGGGTGCTGGCTCTGGTGACCGTCGCGGTCGTGCTGGTTCTCCACGTCCCCGCCCGGGTGTCGGTGCTCGCGCTCACCTACGCCGTCTGCGGCGTCGTCGCCAGCCTCGTGCTGGCCCCGCCTGACGTTCTGCGGGTGGACGACTACGGAACCTGGCCCGTTGCTGCCATCACTCCGCTCCTGGCCGTGCTGGTCACCGTCCGCCCGCCACGCGAGGCCCTCACCGCCATCGCCTGCCTGCAGGGCGCCGTGATGGGGTTGACACTCATGGGCCACCTCGGCGACCCCGCACCCGCTGCCCGGATCATGACCGTGACTCCGCTCGCCCTCTCGACGGTGACGGCGACGCTCATGGCGTGGGCCTTGAGCCACGGGCTCCTGACCCTCGGCACGGTGGTGAGCGACGCCGAGGCGGAACGCCGCAGGGACGCGGCGGCGCGAGCCGCCCAGCAGGCCCGGACGACCATCGAAACCCGCTGCCTCGCCGACCTCCACGACCTTGTCCTCCCCTTCCTGCGGTCCGTCGCCGACGGTACCGTCGGGGACTCCGCCGTCAGCCGGCAGCGCGCCCGCGACCTCGAACTCGCGGTGCGGGATGAGATGCATCTCCCCGGTGTCCTGGATGGTCCGGCCCGCGCGACCCTGCGCACTGCGCGCGCAACAGGCACGCGGGTCACGATCCAGGCCGACACCCCCGACGGCCTCGCCCCCGCAGCCCTGCGCGACGTCATTATCAGGACCCTGGCGGGCGTGCCGAAGCCCGACGAGTGTGTCCTGACGGTGCGGGGATCAGGACCGGATGTGCACGTCACGATCGTGGCGGTCCCGGGAGATCCGGGCCGCGCCGAACGACTCCGCCACGCCTTCCCGGAGGAACTGGCAGTTCTCGAGAACTCCCCCGACGTCCTCTGGGCGGAGTGGCGCCCGGCTCATCCCGACGCCAGGCTGGGGTCGAGCGGTTAGGGTGGATCGGAGTGAGGCCTCCGACCCACGATCACCACGTCCGGCTGCACCCGCTCCCCCACCGCCACCTCGAGCACCTCCACGGCCTGGAAGTGGCCGCGCATGCGCGAGGTGAAGGCCTCCGCGGCCTGGGCGCTCCACACCGCCAGCACGCCTCCCGGCGAGAGCGCCCGTCCCAGCGATTCCAGCCCGGAGTCCGAGTAGAGCCGCCCGTTCCCGGGGGTGACGAGCCAGTCGGGGCCGTTGTCGACGTCGAGACAGATCGCGTCGAGCGAGTGCGGCGCCGCCCGTCCGAGCCAGTCGACGACGTCGCCCACGTGCACCCGTACGCGCGGATCGCGCAGTGCCCCGCCGTGGACCGGCGCGAGGGGACCCTCGTTCCACCGCACCACCGCCGGTTCGCGCTCCACCACGTGCACCTCCGTCACGCGGGGATGGGCCACCGCGGCCGCCAGGGAGAACCCGACGCCGAGCCCTCCGATCATGACCCGGCCGCCAGCGGGCATGCGGTCCGCCGCGGCCGTCACCAGGAGGCGCTCCGACGCGCCGCCCCGGGTGTCCATCAGGAACGTGCCGTTCGCCACGATCTCGTGGTGCCCGCCCCGCTGGAGCAGGACGAGGTCACCGCACACGCCCTCGAGGCGTTCGACGATGGCCGACTCGCTCCCCACCCGCTCCACGCCTCCACTCACCCCGTTGTGGGCGCCGGGCCGAGGGGTGGCAGGTCGCGGGGCAGGCCCGGGGGCAGCTCGCCGTACTTCTCACGGTACCAGCGCGCGTATCCGGCCACGGCGGTGGGAAGGGTGGGGAAGATCAGCGACTCCCCCACCCGCTCCACGAAACCGGCGGCCCGCAGCTGGTCCCGGAGGTCCTGCTTGACCCGAGCCATCGCGAAGACCACCCCGCGGGCCTCCATCGCCTGCCGCAGCAGTTCAAGGGTGTCCACCGCGGTCAGGTCCACCTCCACGTTGGCCTCGGCGTTGAGCACGAACCACTCCGTCCGCGGGTGCGATTCATCCACGGCCCGGATGGCGCGGGTGATGAAGTCCTCGGCGTTCGCGAAGAACAGCGGGGAGTCGTAGCGGTAGACCAGCAGTCCGGGGACGAGAACCGCGCCGGGGTAATCGTCGACGTCGTGCATGCCCGCGAAGCCGGGAACATATCCCAGGATGCCGTCGTGCGGGTGTGCCATGCGGCGGATGAGGTCCAGCAGCGACAGCGCCACCGCGAGCCCGATCCCCGCCAGCACGCCGAAGACCAGCACCGAGACCGCGGTCGCGAGGGCCAGGATCAGCTCGCTGCGCCGGAACCGCATGATCCGGCGCCACTCCGGCACGTCCACGAGCCGGACGGCGGCGTAGATGACCACGGCCCCCAGCGCCGCCGTCGGGAACGCTGCGAGCACCGGGCCGAGGAACAGCAGCGTGGCGAGCACGAGGAGGAGTGCGACCAGCGAGTGCAGCTGGGTGCGGCTCCCCATCGAGTCGCCGAGGACGGTGCGGCTGCCGCTGGAACTGACGGGGAAGCCGTGCAGCAGCGCCGCCCCGATGTTCGCCGCCCCGAGGGCGAGGAGTTCCTGCCCGGAGTCCACCGGGTACCGGTTCTTCGCGGCGAAGGCCCGCGCCGTGACCACGTTGTCCGAGTAGCCCACGACGGCGATGCCGAGTGCGTACGGCAGGAGGGCGAGCAGGTTCTCGTCGCCGAGACGGGGGAGGGTGGGTGTGGGCAGGCCGCGGGGGACGGCGCCGACCGTCGCGATTCCGTCCTCCCCGAGGTCGGCCACCGCCACGGCCGCCGCCGCGACGAGGATCACCAGCAGGGGTCCCGGCCATCGCGGCGCCCAGCGCCGCAGGGCGAACAGGGCCACCAGCACCGTCAGGGCCAGGCCGACGGTCGGCAGGTGCACGTCGGTCAGCTGCTCCAGCACTGATGCCACCTCGGCCCCCGGGGTGTCGCCCTCGACCGGCAGCCGTGTCACCTTGCCGAGCTGACTGACGATCATCAGCACCGCGATGCCGCTCAGGTAGCCGGTCAGCACCGGCTGGGACAGGAGGTTCGCGAGGAACCCGAGGCGCGCCACCCATCCCACGAGGACCACGATCCCGACGGCGAGCGCCAGCAGGGCGGCGACGTCGGCGTAGCGGTCGCTCCCGCGGGCCCCGACGAGGGCACCCACGCCGGCCGCGGTCATCAGCGCCGTCGTCGACTCGGGACCCGCGGACAGCTGCCGGGAGGAGCCGAGCACGGCGTACAGGGCGAGCGGCAGGATGATGGCCCACAGCCCGGTGATGGCGGGCAGGCCCGCGACCTCGGCATATGCCATGACCTGGGGCACGAGGTAGGCGGCCACGGTCACCCCGGCGAGCACGTCCCCGCGCAGCCATGACCGGTCGTAGTGCAGCAGGATCCGGAGTCCGGGGGCGTGCCGCAGCCAACGGTCCGCCCGCCCGGCGTCCGTGGAGGGATCCGCGCCGCCTGCCACGGGGGGCCTAGGCGGTCGCCAGGTCGAGCTCCCAGGCCCCGTCGCGGGCGGTGAACCCGAGGTTGGCGTAGTAGTCCGGCCCTCCGGGCGCGGTCCGGATCCGGGTGGCGCCCAGCTGCCGCCAGATTCCGGATCGCCGGAACACGAACTCGCCCGGCGTGAAGTCCCGGTAAGGCGGGGTGACGTAGTCCACGTCGAGGATGGCGGTGCCGTCGGGCTCGATCCGGGCGAGGACCAGACCGACCACCGTGTCACCCGTCATGACGAGGAAGGCGGAGGTGCTGTCGGTCACGGAGGTGAAGTGCGGGTGGAACTGCCGGATCTCGGCGTCGTGCTTCGCGACGACGTGCCGCACCACGTCGTCGCCCGGACGGGCGGTCACCACCTCGTAGGTGGCCGCGTCGTGGCGCGACCCCCACAGGATGCGCAGGTGGTAGATCTGGATGAGGGAGAGGGCGGCGTTCAGGGCCACCATGGGCCAGACACCCAGGACCAGGTTGTAGACCAGCAGGATCGCGGATCCCGCGAGGTTGATGATGCGCAGCCGGGTGATGCGCTGCTGTGCCATCGACAGCACCACGAGCCCGGTGCCCGCCCAGCCGATGACCTCCCACACGACACTCATGGAGACCTCCTCACCGATTGCCCGATCATTCCACGGTCACCGCCACTGTTCGAGGGGATCGCCGGTGCCGGCGATGGCGGATGTGGGATATTGGGGGCCATGCTGCACTGGCCGGGTCATCCGTATCCCCTTGGCGCCACCTTCGACGGGACGGGCACCAACTTCGCGATCTTCTCGGAGATCGCCGACGCCGTCGATCTCTGTCTCTTCGACGAGGACATGTCCGAGGAGCGTGTCCGGCTGACCGAGGTCGATGCCCACGTCTGGCACGCCTACCTGCCCGGGATCCAGCCCCGGCAGCGCTACGGCTACCGCGTGCACGGCCCATACGACCCGAAGCACGGCCACCGCTGTGACCCGTCGAAGTTGCTGCTGGACCCGTACGCCAAGGCGATCGAGGGCCAGGTCAGGCCGCACCAGGCGCTGTACTCCTACCAGTTCGGCAACCCGTCCGTCCGCAACGTGGACGACTCGGCGCCCCACACCATGCTGTCCGTGGTGATCAACCCCTTCTTCGACTGGGGCCACGACCACCCGCCCCAGCACGAGTACCACGACTCGATCATCTACGAGGCCCACGTCAAGGGGATGTCCAGGCTCAACCCGGACGTGCCGGAGCGGTTGCGCGGGACGTACGCCGGGATGGCCCACCCGGCCACGATCCAGCATCTGACCGATCTGGGGATCACGGCCGTCGAGCTGATGCCGGTGCACCAGTTCGTCAACGACACCCACCTCCAGGAGAAGGGCCTGTCCAACTACTGGGGGTACAACACCATCGGGTTCTTCGCCCCCCACAACGGCTACGCCGCGACGGGCGAACGGGGCGAGCAGGTGCAGGAGTTCAAGGCCCTCGTCAAGGCGCTGCACGAGGCGAACATCGAGGTCATCCTGGACGTGGTGTACAACCACACCGCCGAGGGCAACCACATGGGGCCCACGCTCTCCTTCCGCGGCATCGACAACGCGAACTACTACCGGCTGGTGGATGACGACCGGGCCCACTACTTCGACACCACCGGCACGGGCAACTCGCTGCTCATGCGCTCCCCCGCCGTCCTGCAGCTCATCATGGACTCGCTGCGGTACTGGGTGACGGAGATGCACGTGGACGGCTTCCGCTTCGACCTCGCCTCCACCCTCGCCCGCCAGTTCCACGAGGTCGACCGGCTGTCGGCGTTCTTCGACATCGTCCACCAGGACCCGGTCATCTCCCAGGTGAAGCTGATCGCCGAGCCGTGGGATCTGGGCGACGGCGGCTACCAGGTGGGCGGGTTCCCGCCCCTGTGGACGGAGTGGAACGGCAAGTACCGCGACACGGTGCGGGACTTCTGGCGCGGCGAGCCGGGTACCCTCGACCAGTTCGCCTCGCGGTTCTCCGGCTCGTCGGACCTGTACGAGCACACCGGCCGCAAGCCCATCGCCTCCATCAACTTCGTCACCGCCCACGACGGCTTCACCCTCCGCGACCTGGTGTCCTACAACGAGAAGCACAACGAGGCCAACGGCGACAACAACGCCGACGGCGAGAGCCACAACCGCTCGTGGAACTGTGGGGTCGAGGGCGAGACGGACGATCCGGCGGTGAACGCCCTCCGTGCCCGCCAGCAGCGGAACTTCCTCACCACGCTCCTGTTGTCCCAGGGCGTCCCCATGATCTGCCACGGTGACGAGATGGGGCGCACCCAGCGTGGCAACAACAACGGCTACTGCCAGGACAACGAGATCACCTGGGTGCACTGGGACCTGGACGAGGACGAGAAGGACCTCCTGGAGTACACCAGGAAGCTGATCGAGCTGCGCCAGAGCCACCCGATCTTCCATCGGCGACGCTTCTTCGCCGGGAGTGCCGAGCACGGCGGCGAGTCCGAACTCGGCGACATCGCCTGGTTCAAGCCGAACGCCGAGCACATGGCGGACGAGGACTGGCACACGTGGTTCGCGCGCTCCGTCATGATCTTCCTCAACGGTCTGGCCATCCGGGAGCCGGACACGCGGGGCCGGCGGATCATCGACGACTCCATGCTCCTGCTCTTCAACGGCGACGCCAACCCCATCGACTTCGTGCTCCCGCCCGAGGACTACGGTGCGCTGTGGAAGCCCGTCCTGGACACCGCCCAGCCCGACCGGCCGCTACGGTCGCGGCCCGACCGGTTGCGGAAGGCAGGATCGAAGGCCAAGGTGGAGGGACGGTCCATCGTCGTGCTGAAGGCCGTCGACGTCGAAGGGTGATCCCATGAGCCTGCCCGACCCGCTGCGCACTCACCTGCCCGGCGAGGGGAGGCGGACGCCGGTCTCGACCTACCGGATCCAGCTGCAGCCGGCCTTCGGCTTCGACGACGCCCGCGCGGCGCTCGACCACCTCCAGTGGCTCGGCGTCACCGACCTGTACC
Source organism: Actinomycetales bacterium (assembly GCA_022838965.1). Next base: position 11,348 of record JALHDK010000031.1, read on the forward strand.
TCTCCCCCATCCTGCAGGCGGCGCCCGGGTCGACCCACGGCTACGACGTCGTCGACCACAGCCGGGTCTCGGAGGACCTGGGGGGACGGGCCGGCTTCGAACGGCTGGCCGCCGACGCCCACGCCCGTGGCATGGGGGTGATCGTCGACGTCGTCCCGAACCACATGGCCGTCCCCACGCCGCTCTACCACAACCGGGCGCTGTGGTCGGTGCTGAAGGAGGGCCCCGACTCGCCGTACGCGACGTGGTTCGACGGCACCGAGGACGGCATCCTCATGCCCGTGCTCGGAGTGCGCATCGGGACCGCGCTCGCCCGGGGGGAGTTCACGATCGAGCGCATGGTGGTGCCCGGCTTCGAGGACGAGGGCCCGGTTCCCGTGCTGCGCTACTTCGAGCACGCCTTCCCGCTGCGCCCGGGAACGGAGAACCTGCCCCTCACGGCGTTGCTCCGGCGGCAGTACTACCGGCTCGCCTACTGGAAGGTGGCCGACGAGGAGCTCAACTACCGGCGCTTCTTCGACGTCGACACCCTCGCGGCCGTGCGGGTCGAGGACCGGGAGGTGTTCGACGCCACCCACCACCTCCTGCTCGAGCTCTACCGGGAGGGTCACATCGACGGCTTCCGGATCGACCACCCCGACGGGCTGGCGGACCCGCGCGGCTACCTGCGCTGGCTGTCGGAGGCCACCGGGGGTGCGTGGATCGTCGCCGAGAAGATCCTCGAGCCCGACGAGTCGCTCCCCCACGACTGGCCCGTGGCCGGCACCACCGGCTACGACGCCTCGTGGCGCGTCTCCGCCCTCCAGGTGGACCCCGGCGGCGCCACCGAGACCGCACGCCTCGCCCGGGAGCTCACCGGTCCGGAGTTCCTGCCCGATGTCATCGAGGAGTCGAAGCGGCAGATCATCACCACGTCGCTCTACGCCGAGGCGCACCGCATCGCCACGCTCGCGGCCGACATCTGCGACCGCGACATCCGGCTCCGTGACCACACCTTCCGCTCCCTGCTCACCTGCCTGGTCGAGCTGGTGGTCGCCGTGGACCGCTACCGCGCCTACGTGGTCCCCGGCGAGCCGGCGCCGGCGGAGTCCGAGGAGGTGATCGCCGAGGCCGCCGCGAAGGCGCGCACGAACCTCGAGCCCGACCTGCACGACACGTTGGACGTCGTCGTCGACCTCGTGCTCGGCCACGAGGTGGGCTCCGCCGGCCGCACCCTCGAAGGTCCGCGCGCCGAGCTCATGGTGCGCTTCCAGCAGGTCTGCGGCGCGGTGACCGCGAAGGGTGTGGAGGACACCGCGTTCTACCGGTGGACCCAGCTCGTCAGCCTCTGCGAGGTGGGTGGGGCGCCGCACTCGTTCGGCATCTCCGCCGACCGGTTCCACACCTGGTGCCGCACGATGGCCCGCACCTGGCCGGCCACGATGTCCCTCGCCAGCACCCACGACTCGAAGCGCTCGGAGGACGTCCGGTCCCGCATCGGCGTGATCAGCGAATACGCTCCGCAGTGGCGTGCCCTCGTGGGCGGGCTGCGCGAGAAGCTCACGGATGTCGAGGGGCACACCGAGAACCTGCTGTGGCAGACCCTCGCCGGGACCTGGACCGCGGACGGACCCATCTCCGCCGAGCGGCTCGCACGGTACATCGTCAAGGCCGCCCGC
>JALHDK010000257.1 GCA_022838965.1 Actinomycetales bacterium
CGTGGACCAGCTCGCCGAGCGGGCGATCACCGACCTCGGCCTCGATCCCGGCGTCCTGGTGGAGGAGTACGGTCCACACGTGCCGGTCCCGGGGGCCGGGCCGTACGATCGTTCCGAGCAGGAGAAGCGGCTGGCCCGCGCCAGCCGGGACCTCGAGCGGCTCGGACGGGTCAACCCCCTCGCGCTGGAGGAGCACGCGGCGCTGGCGGAACGCCACCAGTTCCTTACCGAGCAGCTCGCCGACCTCCGCAAGTCGCGCGCCGACCTCCTGGAGATCGTCCGGGAGATCGACGAGCGCGTGGAGCGGGTGTTCGCCGAGGCGTTCACCGACACCCGGGCCGCCTTCCGGACCGTCTTCTCCCGCCTCTTCCCCGGCGGGGAGGGCGACCTGGTGCTGACGGACCCGGAGAACATGCTCACCACCGGCGTCGAGATCGAGGCCCGGCCGGCCGGCAAGAAGGTCAAGCGGCTGTCGCTGCTGTCCGGAGGGGAAAGGTCGTTGACCGCCGTCGCCCTGCTGGTGGCGATCTTCACGGCGCGACCCTCGCCCTTCTACGTCATGGACGAGGTGGAAGCGGCCCTGGACGATGTCAACCTCGGGCGCCTCCTCGAGATCCTCCGGGAGTTGCGCGAGGGATCCCAGCTCATCGTGGTCACCCATCAGAAACGCACCATGGAGGTCGCCGACGCCCTGTACGGCGTGACCATGCGGGGTGATGGCGTGACCACCGTCATCTCGCAGCGGCTCGAGGACGTAATGCATCCCTCACCGCGCGTCGCTGGGGGCGCGCCGGTGGACGGGCGATAATTGGGGCGTGACAGGACCGTTCATCTTCCTCGCACTCTGCCTGGTCGTCGCCATCGCGGCGGTGGTGCCGCTGCTCGTCCTGCGGCGGCCGGAGGAGGGGTGGCTGCGGTGGATCCGGGAGTCGTTCAGCTCGCTGGGGAGGTCCAACGCCGCCGACCTCCCGGTCCGGGACACCAGCATCGTTCAGCTCCTGAGTGAGGGTGGGGATCCGGACGCCCCGGGCTACACCACCCCCGCCGAGCTGCGCGAGAACCTGCACACCACCCGAACCGCACTACGTCGCTGACCGGAGGGGCGGCGACGCCCAGGCGACCAACGGAGAACCATGGACACCTACCAGATCGTCATCGTCGCCCTGTTCGTGCTGCTCGTCGTGGTGGGGGTCCTGCTCGCCGTCCGCGTCCGCGGCGGGCGCACCGCCCAGCTGCCTCCCGAGGAGGCCAGCCCCTACCCGGGTGACCTGGGCGCGGAGTCGCGGGCGGCGACCGCCACCCTCGAGCCCGCCGCGCCCCCGCCGCCCGAGGTCCCCACCCTGGAGCGTCCGGAGGCGCCCGCCACGCGCTGGCAGCGTCTGCGCGCCCGCCTCGCCCGGTCCGGGGCCATCGGCAACGCCATCCTCGCCGTCCTCTCCCGGGGCAGGCTCACCGAGGCGGACTGGGAGGAGATCGAGGAGACGCTCCTGCTCGCGGACGTCGGCCTCGGTCCCACCACGGAGCTGATGGACACGCTGCGGCGTGAGGCCAGGGTGCTGGACACCACCGATCCCGCCGCCATCAGGGCGGTCCTGCGGCGCGAACTCGTGGCACTCGTCGATCCCACGATGGACCGGACGCTGGACGTGTCACCCGTGGTGGGCGACGACGGGCGTCCCCACCCCGCGACCATCCTGGTCGTGGGGGTGAACGGCACCGGCAAGACGACGACGGTCGGCAAGCTCGCCCGCGTTCTCGTCGCCGACGGCTACAGCGTGGTCCTGGGAGCTGCCGACACGTTCCGGGCCGCCGCCGCCGACCAGCTGGCGACCTGGGGTGCGCGTGTGGGCGTCGACGTGGTTCGGGCCGACCGCGACGGTGCCGACCCCGCGTCGGTGGCGTTCGACGCGATCCGCATCGGACGGGAGCGGGGGGCCGACGTGGTGGTGGTGGACACGGCCGGGAGGCTGCAGAACAAGGCCGATCTGATGGACGAGCTCGGCAAGATCAAGCGTGTCATGGGACGCGGGGCGCCCGTCCGCGAGGTGCTGCTCGTGCTGGACGCCACCACCGGGCAGAACGGCCTCCGTCAGGCCCAGGTCTTCTCCGAGGTGGTGGACGTGACCGGCATCGTGCTCACCAAGCTGGACGGCACCGCCAAGGGCGGCATCGTCATCGCGGTCCAGCGGGAGCTCGGAGTACCGGTGAAGTTCGTCGGCCTCGGGGAGGGCCCGGATGACCTCGCTCCCTTCGATCCCGAGGGGTTCGTCGACGCCCTCCTGAGCTGACGCGTTACACGATCGTCACGTTGGCGGGACACGTGTCACCGCCCGGAAACCTGCCGGAGCAGGAAGCGAA
>JALHDK010000032.1:0-4986 GCA_022838965.1 Actinomycetales bacterium
CCAACCAGGAGGTGATCACCCACCCCGACCTGCCCGCACTCACCGCCTGAACCACAAACAGAAGGATCACCCAATACACCACCCCAATGGACTTGACCCAGGAGGTTCTGAAGAACCTGGACGCACAGACCGAGTGGCAGGAGGAGCTCTATATCCACCTGCACAAACACCCGGAGCTGTCGATGCAGGAGGTCGAGACGGCCGCCGAGATCACGCGCCGGCTGGAGTCGTACGGTTACGAGGTGCAGCAGATCGGCGGCGGTGTTGTCGGCGTCCTGCGGAACGGGGAGGGTCCCACCGTCCTCTTCCGCGCCGACATCGACGCACTGCCGGTCGAGGAGAACACGGGCCTGCCCTACCGGTCGGAGGTTCCCGGCATGATGCACGCCTGCGGCCACGACTTCCACATCGTGGCGGGGCTGGGTGCGGCCAAGCTCCTCGCGGAGTCGCGTGACCTCTGGTCTGGTACCTACATCGCGCTGTTCCAGCCCGGTGAGGAGACGGCCCAGGGTGCGAAGGCGATGGTTGACGACGGTCTGGTGGACAAGGTCCCGCGGCCGGATGTCGCCCTTGGCCAGCACGTGCTGACCTCCCCCGAGTCCGGGAAGGTCGGAACCATCGCCGGTCCCATGCTCTCCACTGCCGCCAGCATCAAGGTGACGGTGTTCGGCAAGGGCTCGCACGGCTCCATGCCGCACCTCGGCATCGACCCCGTGGTGCTCGCCTCGGCCATCGTGATGCGGTTGCAGGGAATCGTGGCTCGCGAGGTGTCCCCGTTCAAGTTCGCCGTCGTCACGGTGGGCAGCCTGCAGGCCGGCACCAAGGCCAACATCATTCCCGACCGTGCGGTGCTCCAGCTCAACATTCGCGCCTACGAACTGGCCGTTCGCGACCAGCTCATCGCCGCCATCGAGCGGATCGTCAAGGCGGAGTGCGAGGCGTCCGGCTCGCCGCAGCCACCGGAGATCGAGATCTACGACTTCTACCCGCTCACCGACAACGACGCGGAGGTGAATGCCAAGGTCACCGCCGCATTCATCGAGACGCTCGGCCCCGACCGGGTCGTCGAGATGGCACCCATCACCGCGTCCGAGGACTTCAGCACCATCCCCGACGCGTTCGGCATCCCCTACTGCTACTGGGGCTTCGGCGGTTTCGCTCCCGGACAGCAGGTCTTCCCCAACCACAACCCGGGCTTCGGCCCAGTCTTGCAGCCCACGCTCCGCACCGGCACCGAAGCTGCCGTGACTGCGGTTCTGGCCTACCTCGGAAAGGCATAGTGAACACATGAGCACCGCAGCTCCTCCCGCTGTGAAGGCACCTGCCAAGCAGGGCTATCAGGGGACTGACAAGCTCCTCCTCGGTATCGTCCTCGCCGTCATGGGGTTCTGGCTGTTCGCCGGCACCGCCGGCACGGTCGCCCCGGCGATCATGAATGACATCAACGCGACGAACGAGTACCTCGACGTCAACTCGATGAACCTCGCGGTGTCCATCACCTCGCTGTTCTCGGGCCTCTTCATCGTCCTCATGGGTGGTATCGCCGACAAGTTCGGCCGCGTCAAGATCACTCTCCTCGGCGTGATCATGAACGCCGTCGGCTCGGCACTCCTGATCTTCGCGACCGGGGCCCTTGCGCTGCCGCTGCTGATCTCGGGCCGTGCCCTCCAGGGCTTCGCCGCAGCCTGCATCATGCCCGCGTCCATGGCGCTCGTGAAGGCCTACTGGGACGGCGCCGGCCGCCAGCGGGCCGTGTCGATGTGGTCCATCGGTTCCTGGGGTGGTTCGGGCCTCGCGGCGCTCTTCGGTGGCGCCGTGGTCACCTCCCTTGGCTGGCGGGGCATCTTCGCCATCTCGATCGCCGTGTCCGTGGTCGCCTTCCTGCTCATCATGGGAACCCCGGAGAACAAGCCCGCGGCGGGCTCGAAGGCGAAGTTCGACTTCATCGGTCTCGGACTGTTCATCGTCGGCACCCTCGGCCTCATGATCGTGCTGATCTTCGGTCGGCGGCTGGGCTGGACGAGTCCGACCGGTCTGACCCTGACGGCCATCGCGATCGTCGCCTACACGCTCTTCATCGTCTGGGAGAAGAAGCAGGCCGCGCCGTTCATCGACTTCGCGCTGTTCAAGAACACCACCTTCACCGGTGCAACGATCTCGAACTTCCTGCTCAACGGCACCATCGGTGTCCTCATCGTCAGCCAGCAGCTCATCCAGCTGGCCGGCCAGAAGCCCAACGGCGAGCCCTACACCGCGTGGGACGCCGGCCTCCTCACCATCGGGTACGCCGTCTTCATCATCGGATTCATCCGGGTCGGCGAGAAGCTGCTGCAGAAGTTCGGCCCCCGGAAGCCCATGATCTGGGGCTCGCTGATCGTCATCGTCTCCACGCTCCTGCTCATGCAGACCCAGGTGCTCATCGGGCAGTACGTGGTCCTCGCGGTCATCGCCTACTGCCTCTTCGGTCTGGGCCTGGCGTTCTACGCGACCCCGTCCACCGATGCCGCGCTGTCCAACCTGCCGGCGGAGAAGGCCGGTTCCGGTGCCGGGATCTACAAGATGGCCTCCTCCCTCGGTGGTGCGATCGGCGCGGCCATCTCGCTGGCCGTCTTCACCGCCATGGCCGGCAGTGAGTCCACCGTCATCGGCAACGTCATCGAGATGGCGGGCCGGCAGGACAACGTGGCGCTGCGCCAGGCCGGCATGTTCGCCCTCGGCGTGAACATCCTGTTCCTGCTGCTGGCGATCGTGTCGATCACCACCACGGTCCCGAAGGGCGGCGGCAGCCGCGACCTTGGCAAGATCGCTCCCTCCCCCGCACCGCCCCCGCAGCTCCCGCCCGACGACGCGAAGGCCGCCATCCTCGCGCGCCTCAGCGCACTGCCGCTCAGCGACCTCGAAGCCATCGAGAAGCAGGCCATGCTGCAGGAGCTCGGCAAGCTCGACCCGAAGGTGCTCAAGCAACTCATCAGCACCCAGCGCCAGTAGGCGTCGCACCTCAACGGGGGTCCGGTCCCGGCCGGGCCCCCGTTGGCATGTCCGCGGTTCAGGCCATGTGGATGGTGCGCTGCGGGAAGGGGATCTCGATCCCGGCCTCGTCGAAGCGTCGCTTGAGCCGTTTGACAAACTGGTGGCGCATCTCCCACTGGTCGTCGAACCTGCCGGCGCGCATGACGACGTTCATCTGGATCGCGGAGTCGCCGAAGGAGGTGAAGCGCGCCGACGGCTGGAAGTCCCGCATCGTGGGCGAGTACTCGGCGATCACCTCGGCCGCCACCTCCCGGGCGATCCGCTCCGCCACCTCGAGGTCGCTGCCGTAGGCGATGCCCACGGGCATGGGCACGGCGAAATCCTCGCCCGGCAGGTTGTGATTGGTGAAGATCGTGGTGGCCAGGGTGGCGTTCGGGACCACCACCAGGTTCCCGGCGAGTTGCCGGATCGTGGTGTATCGCCAGTTGACATCCTCCACGAACCCGGCTTCGCCCGACGCGAGCGCCACGTAGTCGCCCGCATTCACCATCTTGCTCGAGACGATCTGCAGGCCGGCGAACAGGTTGGACAGTGTGTCCTGCAGGGCCAGCGCCACGGCGAGACCACCCACGCCGAGGGCGGTGAGCATCGGTGTGATCGAGATTCCGAGCGCGCTCAGGATGGCGAGCAGGCCGATCACGAGGATCGCGAGCCTCACCAGGTTGAGGAAGATGCTCGCCGTGGCGGCACCACCCTGCAGGGTGCTGGCGTGCGCGCGCGCGATGCCGCTCCCGAATCGCATGAACGCGAGCGTGATCGTGCCCCCGAGGAGCACGATCAGGATCGCCCTGATCGTGTTCTCGACGGCGTTGTTGAGCGTGACGGTCTCCAGGGCGGCGAATCCGCCGGCGAGCCCTCCCCAGAGGATCGGTAGCCGGCCCACCCCGTCGGCGAGACTCTGGAACCCCTGCCAGCGGTGGATCGCGGGGCGGAGGGCGCGCCGTCCGGCGATCCACAGGGCCCAGCCCACGGCCAGCCCGCCGGCCACCAGGATCGCGACCATCCCCCAGTCCTGGATGTCGTGGCCAAGTACGCTCACGGAAGACTCCTCACAGACCATCTGGTGGCCCGGTCAGGACCACCCGGGGCGCGCGGCGCTGGATCGCCGTCGCCATCGCCCCGGCGAGTGAGACTACCCGAGGCCCCGGACGGACCGCGGAGACGGTCCGCCGCCCCCGTGCCCTACAGTGAATGAACCACCATCGAGGAGCTCTCGTGAATCCGCTCGCCAGCACCTTCATCACGCTCGCCCTGGTCTTCTACTCCATCGGCGTCTGGGGCGAGCGCATCGTGGGGCGCCTGCGCTGGTGGAACCTCGTGTTCTTCATCCTGGGCCTGATCTGCGACACGGTGGGCACCGGCATGATGGTCGACTACGTCGGTGGCCTGACTGCGGATGTGCACGGTGTCTCTGGTCTCATCGCGATCCTGCTGATGTTCATCCACGCCGTGTGGGCCCTGGTCGTCCTGCTCCGCCAGGACGAGGAGGCGCTGCGGACGTTCCACCGGTTCTCCATCGCCGTGTGGCTGGTCTGGTTGATCCCCTACTTCAGTCCCATGGTCTTCGCCATCGCCGCGTGACGGGTCACATCGGGCAGACAAGGCCCGTCGCCTCCAAAGAGAGATGTGCCGGCGTGCATCTGCACGCCGGCACACCGGGATGGTGGGAGGCTCAGCTCGTGGCACCGTCACAGGTGGCGGATCCGAAGCCGGGGCCCCAGTGGTTCCCGTGCCGCATTCCCGCACCGAGGCCCTGTCCGTTCGCAGGCCCCTGGCGGTTCCCGTTCCCGTAGCGGTTCCCGTTGCCCTGGCGGCCGTCGGTTCCCTGCCGGTCGCCGGCGCAGTCACAGACGCCCCCGTTCTCGAGGGCGGTGGTGAACGCCTTCAGGTGGTTCCGGGAGGCAGCCAGCAGGGCCGTGAACGTCCGCTCGGCCGGTTCGCTGGACGCCCGTGCGA
>JALHDK010000032.1:5044-25670 GCA_022838965.1 Actinomycetales bacterium
TGTCCTCCTCCTCGATGGCGATCCCGGCCTTGAGGGCGCCTTCGAGTGTCTCCCCCTGGGTGGCGAGCGAGTCGTAGAGTTCGTCAAGCTCGCTGACGGCGTAGTCACCTGCGGCGCGTCCGTCACTCGGATCCTCGATGCCGAACCGGTCCAGTTGACGGCCGACGGCGGTGAAGTGCCGGTCCTCGCTCCGTGCGATGTTGGCGAAGACAGTGGCACTTGGATAGCGTTCCGCGAACAGCGTGTAGAGGTCGCGTGCGAGGCGCTCCTCCTCACGCATGAACGTCAGGTCGTCGGCGAGCTGGGGGTCGGTGGCGGTGGCGGTGATCGCCAGCGGGAGCGGTCCCTCGACCGCCGACGCCATGGCGACGGCGCCGAAGGTCGTGACCGCGACGACGCCCGCGGCGGCCGCAGCGATGAATCGCGTGGTTCGCATTCTGGGCTCCTTTCATTCTGCCGTTACACAGGAGTCAACCAGCACCGGATGAAGCCACGTGAACAGCGTTCATGAAGATTTGATGAAGGAGTCGGAGGGTTCCGTGAGCTCGGCGCCGAGACGGTGCAGGAGGTCCAGGAGAGGGCGCACCGTCTGCTCGTGGGCGAGGGAATAGCAGCGGCGGGGACCGTCGACCCGCACACGGACCAGGCCAGCGTGCCGCAGCGCTGCCAGATGCTTCGACACCGTCGGCTGGTCCAGCTCCTCGCCGTCGCGCAGCCCGGTCACGTCGCACTCGCCGGCGGCCAGGGAGCGGAGCAGCGACCGACGCACCGGGTGGGCCAGTGCGCGGCACGCTGCGGACAGGGGGTCGGTCACGACTTCAGGTATTCGAGTGCGGAGAGCGCTGCCACCGTGCCGTCCGCCACCGCGGTGGTCACTTGCCGGACGCGCGTGGCACGGACGTCCCCCGCCGCGAAGACGCCGGGCTGGCTCGTCCTCAGGGCGTCATCCGTGATGATCTCGCCGCGCTGGTTCATCTCGACATGGCCGGCGAGCGCCGCGGAGTTCGGGAGATAACCGATGAACACGAAACACCCGTCCACCGGGATCTCGCGGACCTCACCGGTCCCCTTGTCCTCGGTGCGGACCGCGCTGAGGGCTGTGTCCCCGGTGAACCCGAGCACCCGCTGGTTCATCAGGAAGCAGATCTTCGGGTTGGCAGTGGCCTCGGCAACAATGAACGGTTCGGCCTGGAAGTGGTCGAACTCGTGGATGACGGTGATCTCCGAGGCGTACCGGCTGAGTGACACCGCCTCTTCGAGGGCGGAGTTCCCGCCCCCGACGATGGCGATGGGCAGGCCGGTGAAGAAGTCGCCGTCGCAGGTCGCGCAGTAGGAGATCCCCCGCCCGGTCAATCGCTCCTCGCCGTCGACGCCGAGCGTGCGCGGCACTCCGCCGGTGGCGATGATCACGGCGCGAGCGGTGTATCGGCTGCCGTCCCTCATGGTGACCGATTTCGGCTCGCCCGCGAGGTCCAGCGCAGCGATGCGTGCGAAGGCCTTGATCTCGCACCCGAACTCGCGCGCCTGCTGTGCCATCGTCTGGGAGAGTTCACGCCCGGTGGTGGTCGGCACCCCCGGATAGTTCGCGACCGCGTGGGTGAGGACCGTCTGTCCCCCCAGCGTGCCGGTGTCCAGGATCAGGACGCGCCGCCGGGCCCGCCCGGCGTAGATTCCGGCGGTCAGGCCGGCCGGCCCTCCCCCGAGGATGATGATGTCGTAATCGGTGGTCATGGGTTCAGCCCGAGAACGCCTCGTCGAGGATCGCTGTCACCTGCTCCATGGACTGGATGCTGCTGGTCGCGTGCACCACTTTGCCGTTCTTGAAGTACACCGTGAACGGGAGGCCGCGGAAGGTGGCCGTCTCGGGCAGGGTGCGGATCACGCGGGCCACGGGCTCGTCGAAGGCCATGTCGCGGAATGCGACGTGGGGATAGTCATCCTCGATGGACTCCATGACGTCGTAGACCGGGAGGCACATGGGGCCCATGCGCCCACAGCAGATCATGACGTTCTCGTTGTTCTCCAGCACCTCGCGGAACTCGTCCTCCGATGTGATGTGCTTCAATCCGGTCTGCAGCACAGCTGCTCCTCTCCTCTGGTGATGATGCATCAACCATATACCATCCACGGTATATGCCGATGGCAGATTACCGCGGCGCGGTCTCATGCCGGCGTCGCCGACCAGCGTGTCAGGACGCGGGGAACGAGGCAGCGAAGGCCCTGAAGTTCCGGTCGTGCCCGAACTCCGTCGGGATGCCGAACACGACGTGCTGGAAGGCGCCCCGGAAGTCCGACTCCAGTGCCGCGCGGAAGTCCGACGCCGTGCGGTCGGGGTCGTTGGCGAACGCGCCACACTCCCACGCGCCGAGCACCAGCGAGGCGTAGCCGTAGGCGTGGGCCACGGCCAGCACCCGGCGGATCCGGCGGGCGAGGAGGTCGCTCGACCGGGGCTGTCCGAGGACGTAGGCGACGGGCGCGGCACTGGTGACGATACTGAGCAGCCACGGCTGGGCGAGGGGTGCGCCGTCGTCGGTGCGGAAGACGGGAACGTCGGGCGAGAGGATCACCCAGTCGGTGGAGTCCGGATCGGGACGCCGCGCGTGGGCCGCGTACATCGGGTCCCCGTGGAGCGTCTCCTCCAGGGCGCTGGACCGGCAGAGCACCTCCTCCTGGGCCCGGGCGCCGTGAAGCCAGCCCCCGCCCGGATGAATGCCGTTGGCGTAGTTGAGGGCCAGTGGAGTCTCCCCGGCGTCGGTGAGGCGCCGCGCCGCGCCGAGGGTGGTCTCGTTGGTGAGCTCGACGGCGGTGGTGCGGAACCGCCGGGGCGGTGGCGCCGGGAGCGCCGCGTCGGGAGGGATGCTCCGCTTCGCCGCCACCGCCGCGGCCACCAGCGGGCCCCAGCGGACGGGAGTTCCCGCGGCATCGAGGTAGTACCCCTCCTTCGCGGCCCGGTGCGCCTCCCGGGCGAGAACCTCCGAGCGGTGCGGCGTCATGCTCCGCGACTGTCCCGTGCGTTCCAGGTGTGGGGTGTCGAGGAGAGTGTGGCTGATCTGGAGGACGCCGGGCTGCGGGGCCGTGACGTCGTCCGTGAGTTCGCGGTTCCGTTCCACCTGTCCGTGCCTCCGGATCCCGACCGACGGTCAGCGCAACATGACCGACAGTGGCCGGCCGACGTCGTGGAGGTGGTGCACCACATCGTGCAGGAAGTACTGCGCGAGCGTGAGGATCGTGAACTCGGAGCCGTTCGACCGGATGCCGCGGCGGCTCTCCTGTCCGAGCGGAACTGCGCGCAGCCGCGCCGCGATGGCGCCGAGGCTGATGCTCACGGCCGGGGCGAGGTGGCGCGGGTCGAGATCGGCGTACCGGCCCTCGATGGCCGCGACGTCCTGGTCCCAGTCCTGGAACGTGGGCGTGTCCTCGGCGAGCATCAGGTCGAGGCGGCCGAGGAAGACCCGGCCGAGGTCGCGGACGTGGGCGGCGTACTCCGTCGGTGACCACACCCGCGGGCGCGGCCGGGTCCGCAGCGCACCGACGTCGTCGTGCTCGAGGAGGTGACGCCACTGCCGGGCGGCCACGTCCGTCAGGTCCGCGACCTGGCGGAGCGTCAGGTCGCGGACCGTGACGCCGCACTCGGGGCAGCGATGGTGGACCGTCCACGTCCAGTCCTTGGTGTCCGGTTCGGGCAGTTCGAGGTCCGCGTGCTCCATCGGCCCATGGTGGCAGAGACGTGCCCGGTCGGGAAGGGTCCGCGTGACGGTGTGCGTCCGGGGCTGGCGGCCGCCCGCGACTGGCGTCTCCAACCGACGTATTCAGCCCCGCGAGACCGTCCAGTCATTCTCTGAAGACCGTTGCCTGCGGAGCGCGGCCGCACCCGACCCCCGCCGGACGAGCGCCCCGGCGAAACGTCAGCGCGCCCCCCGGCGAGACGACAGCGCCGCCGTCGGGGGACGACGGCGGCGCTGGAGTGGTCGAGCGGGGGTTATGCGGCCACGCGGGCCGGGCGACGGCGGTCGGTGCGGTCCGGCTCGGGCTCGGGCAGGACCGGGAGGTTGTAGCGGATGCGCAGTTCCTTCACCGGGCGGCCGGTGAGGGCGGCGATGTCGAAGATGAGGCGGTCGACGACGGCCTCGTAGTCGGGCGTGTTCATGGAAGCTCCTCTCATGGGAGGGACGAAGGGGGAGGGCGCGACGGCGCCAGTGGAGATCTCGGGGACCTCGGGAGACGGTGGGCGCTGGACTTCGTCCGAGCGTTGGACGGCGCGCCTACGCCACCCACCATACCCGGTCGGGAGCCCCAACCTCGCACGCGCCCGCGTGGTCTCCACCACACCCGCCGCCGCCCGGCGCCGCGCTCACGTCAGGGTGAACGAGCAGGTCAACGGCGCGGAGGCGCCCGGCGTGCCCACGTCCACGGTGATCACGTAGTTCCCGGTGGCGCTGCCGGCCGGGAACGACACCCGGTAGGCCGCCCCCCCGAGCCCCAGGAAGGCGAGGGCCTCAGGGGCGGGAACAGACTGCACGGGATTGGCGGCACCCGCGGCGGGGGGCGCGCCGTTCACGGAGGTGACCCGCGGCGCCCGCACGATCGGTGCCGGAACGAGCAGGAACCCTGCTCCCCCGAGGGTGAGGCCCGCCAGGGTCGGCGCACCCGGGGACGCGGCAGTCCGCAGCTCGAGGGTGTTCACCACCCGCGCGGCGAAGCGCCGCACCGGAACATCGACGTCGCGGGAGAGGTGCATTCCCGCCAGCGCCAGCCCCCCGGGGCCGTACGCCCCGCCGGCAGCGCTGTAGTGGCGGCTCACCTCCACGGGCTCCGGCGGACCGGGGGCCACGCCCACGAGCCGCAGGCCGTCCAGGCGGACCCTGGTTCCGGGATCGCTGACCGTCAGCCGGAAGGTCCGGGAGCCGTTCGGGGTCACCTCCACCGCGGCCCGCTGGAACGGGATCAGGACCACGGTGTCCCCCTCGGCCACCGGCTGGCCGGCCACCCGCACGGTGACGTCCTCCACGGTGACGTCGAAGTACAGCGGCTGCATCTGCTCGCGGTGGGTGTCCGTGGCACGCCCCGCCCCGGCGATCCCGTTGACGGTGGTGACACGATGGTCGCCCGGCCGGGTGAAGGCCACGTAGGCGCCCAGGGTGCGCTGCAGCCGCGCGCTGCCGGGAATCGAGGCCAACGCGGAGGGCTGGAACCCGAGCGGATCGGCGGCCCCGCCCGCCGGCCCGGGCGGCACGAGGCGCGGGTCGGCGTCGCGGCGGGTGAAGCCGTCGAAGACCGCCCGGCCGGGTTCGGGAGTCCCGCCGACGACGGTCGTGCCATTCGGATCCGCGCTGGCCCCGGTCTCGGACCGGTTCGGCAGCACACGGAGCGTCCCGAGCGGGGCCCCGAGAACATCACGGTCCAGTGGAACGCCGGGCGCATCCAGTGCCCCCCGGGCGACGAACGACCGGGTTCGGCTGAGCGGCCAGTGACGGTAGCGGGCCACGTCCCCCACCACCATGCGGGCCCGGGCGAACCCGTCCGCGCGACGCTCCCCGGTGAGTCGCCCGAGCGGGGAGTACAGGTCGCCGCTCTCCGACGACGCCTCCTGCTCGATGGGGGCCAGGTGCTCGGGCTGGATGCCGAACAGCCGCTTCCACCACACGTACCCGAACGGCAGCAGCGAGAAGTTCTGCGTCCCCCAGCACCCAGCGCATCACCCGCAGCAGCCACCGCGCCCACTCCTGCTGCGCCCCGGCGGCGTACTCGATCTGGCCGTAGGGGTCGAACACCCACTTCATCCAGCCCATGCCCATCTCGACCATCGCGGCCGAGTCGGCGTTGCCGAGCGGGTCGTGCGCCCCCACCTTCGCGAGCCGCACCGACCGTTCGCCGTCCACCACGGTGATGGGCTCCACCAGTTCCACCACGGACCCGGCCACCGCGGTGACGTCGGTCTTGAACTCGCGCGCACGGTACTTCACCTGCACCCGGTCGTTGGGCGCGAAGGACCCGCCCTCGACCGTGATCCGCGCGGGATTGGCGGAGTCGATGGTGCCCGGGTGGTAGTCGTACCAGTCAAAGTGGCTGCCGGGGTCATGGGTGTCGTACATCGCCACCTGCACGCCGCCGGTGAACGTCACGCCCTCGGTGAGCGTCAGGGTGTCCCCGGCGCGCGTCATGGTCCGCACCACGGTGTCGTCGCCCAGCCGGACGACGACGCGCCCGGAGGCCCGGATCGCGGCCCGGCCCGCGTCGTCGCCCAGCGTCAGGGTCCCGCCGCCCGGCTGCACGGTGGCCGGGTACAGGCTCCCCGAGCCGCCGATGGCACGGCCGAGGCCGTAGACGCCCTTGCCGATGAGCCAGAAGATGCCACCCCACGTGCTGCCGGCGAGGACGTTGACGAGCCCGCCGTGCGTGAGGAGGTCGAAGAAGGCGTGGAAGCCGTCGAAGACGGAGGCGTTCTGCTGCTTGCGCACGCTCACCGCTCCGGTGGGTGGGGCGGCGCCCTCCGCGCGGACCGAGTACACCGCGCCGCTGACCGACACCACCCGCACCGTGGCCCGCCGGGAGCCCTGCACCACCTGCAGCGTGTCATTCGCGGCGATCGCCACGCCCGCGGTGGCGGGGATGGTGAGCGCCCACTGTCCGCCGGTGCCCGCGGCGAGGCTGGCATCGAGGAACCGCGAGAAGTCGGGCAGTTCGGTGTCCGTGGCGAGGATGCCCGGCAGCTCGAGGGCGAGCATCGGGAAGGCGTTGAACCACAGCGGACCCCAGCGCGCGTACTGCAGCGTGTGTTCCAGCTCGTGGTCCGCGAGCGACTGCCCACGGTCGATCTCCGTGGTCTCGGACTCGGGGACGAGCAGCGTCCCCGGTCCCACGGTCCCGGCCACCGTCCCGGCCGCCTGGTACGCCACGGCGACGAGCGAGGCGCCCGCCGGGGTCGCCAGAGTCGCGGCCGCGGGGCCCTCCACCAGCAGCACGCCGCCGTCGCGCGCGAGGGTGGCGACGAACGCGTCCGCCTGCCGGGTGAGGGACGCGACGGTCACGCCGGTGGCGTCGAAGGCCTCCCCGAAGGTCACCTCGAGCGCCTGCGCGCCCGCGACGACGGTGGCCGGGTGGGTGACATCACCGTCGACGACGCCGATGACGCCGCCCCCGAGCGCGTCCGGCCGCCACACCGCGAACGTCACCTGGGTGGTCGGTCCGGTGCCGGAGCGGGTGCCCTCGATCGCGAGGAAGGGCCCACCGTTCCCCGGGTCCGCGACGGTGACGTGCTGGATCGTCCCCGCTCCCCCGGCGGTGAGCGGCGGCCCGTCCACGAGCCGCAGCCGCCCGCCGGTCGCGGAGGCCACCCGGTGCCAGCTCTCCGGCCCCCCGGTCTCCCGCAGTCGCACGAGGTCGCCGGCCTGGAAGCGCGGGAAGGGCACGTCGACGTCGGCACCGCCCACCCGGGTCCTGGGTCGCGCGATCACCTCCGCCGGGCCGACCACCTCGCACGCGTAGGCCCATCCCGTCCCGCCGAGGCGCACCGCGCGCAGGCCGGAGGCGGCGAGGTCAAGGGGGCGGTCGAGGGTCACGGTGACGCGGATGGACCGCACCGCCGCCACCCTCCCGCCCACGAGGACGGGTCGACCGGGTTCGAGGTCGGAAACCGGGGTGGGGGTGGGCCGGGTCGCGCGGACCACCCCAGCGGCGACGTCGACGCCCGCGGCGAACGGCGCGGGGTCGGGCACCGCGAGACCGACGACGTCGGACCGGGTGAGTCCCGTGAGCCGGCGCGCGCCGGGTGCCAGCGGGAGGCGTTCCACGGTCCAGGGTGAGGCGCCGCCGGGAGCGCGGTCGAGGATGACGACGTCGTGGACCGGCGCGCCCGGTACCACCCGCACGTGGGTGACGCCGCCGCCCGTGCAGCGCACCACCACCCGGCCGGCGCTGCCGTCGGGGGCGGCCCCGGCGACCTCCGGAACGTAGGTGAGCCGCGCCTCCGCGCCGAGTGGCCCGCTGGCCCGGCCGAGGACGCTGCCCGCGGTGACGCGGTGGAACTGGATGGTGGCCGCGCCGGTGATCGCGGCGGGCAGCGGGGTGTCGAGGACGACGCCGGAGGTGCCGGTGTGGCCCTCCACGCGGACCCCGACGGTGGTGCCGCCCCCGGTGACCACCCCGGCCGTGCCGACCGGGGGGCGGGCGCTGCTGCCGAAGTCGAGGTCCGCTCCGGCCATGGTCACGGTGGTCCCTGCGCCGACGACGCCGAGCGCCACCTCCACCGGCGTGGCCAGCCCGGCCGGCAGCGGGCGCTCCAGGGGCACCGCCGCCTGGAGTCCGGTCACCCGCGCCACGGTGACCACGCCCCCACTGGTGAGCCGGACGAGGTCGGCGGGGGCGTAGCTCGCGGCGGTGCCCCGCGCGTCGAGGGAGGTGGCGAGCGCCCCGGCGGGACGTGCCTCGCCCGCGGCGACGGTCACGTGGACGAGGCTGAGTGCGGCGTTCCCGAGGCCGGGGAGGTCCTCGTCGAGCTGGACCTTCTCCCCGCTCCCCACCCGGACAGTGCCAACCACCAGCGCCGTGGCGAGGGCGCTGCCGTCGTCCACCACCACGCGGTCGCCGGCGCGCAGGCCGGTCGCGGCGGACGCGGTGAGGAAGGTGCGGGGCTCCAGCGTCCCGACCGCGCCGGGACCGGGGACGAGTTCCGTGACGGTGCAGGCGACGTCGTGGCGGGTGTCGAGGGGGGCGTCCAGGTGGAGGCCGCCGCGCGGGAACCAGGGGGTGAGCGTCCCGGGTGCCACCGGGACGCCGACGCCGCCGTGCCGGGTCCAGGACGGCAGGGTGGCGGCGTCCACCCAGTCCCGTCCCGCCAGCGCCATGGACGCGAGCAGGGTGCGCGGCCGTCCGGCGGGCTCGGCGGCGAGGATGGTGCCGTAGTGGGTGGGAGTGAACGAGCTGCGCGGGTCGATCACCTCGCCCCGCTGGAGCTCGGCGAACTCGCTGTCCGGGGCCCACACGATGTGCTGGGTGGTGAACGCGCGCCCGCCCGTGATCCGGTTGATCACCCCGTCACGCCGCACCCCGAAACCACCGCGCCGGGAGGAGGCGGACAGTCCGTCCGAGCCGAAGAAGGGCGACCAGCTGAACAGGGACGCGAACAGGTTGAACCACCAGTCGATCCCGAAGAAGGTCAGGATGTTGTTCTGGAAGGACCAGGTCAGGGACGAGATGATGAGGCCCGCGGAGACCCCGCCGGTGGGATCCGCCCGGCCGATGGGGTCGCCGCGGCACACCTCGTACCGTGACCGGGGGTTCCTCTCCACCGGCAGCTCGCCGGGGAAGCCGCCGGCGCGGCGGGGGTCGTTGTCCCCGCCGTCGAGGGGGTCCGGTTCGCACCAGGTGCCCGTACGCGGATCGAGGCGTCGCAACGGAAGGTGGACCATCCCGTCGCGCTGGTACCCGCCGAACAGCCCGGGGACGCCGTCGTGGGCGAGCAGACCCTCGCCGTAGGCGTCGCGGGGCACGCGGGTGACGCCGGTGGGGGTGACGATGCGGACCGGAGTGGCCGACGGGTCGAGGGAGAAGACCGCCCCGAGGGGGGCGCCCACCGGGCCGTCGATGCGGGCGAGACAGCGGGAACCGTCCCAGAGGAACAGGTGGCGGACCGTGCCGAGGGCGTCGTGGGTGACCCAGTGGCGGCCGGCGTCGTCGACGTGATCGGGACGTGGCACGGGGAGGCGGTCCCCCGTGCTCGACCACGCGCACCGGTGGGTCTGGCCGCCCTCCCGCCAGGAGCGCACGACGCCATCGGGAGTGGTGGCGATCTGGCGGGAGGCGGTGGGCGTGGTGATGTGCACCGGACCGGGACCGTGGTGGGCGTAGAACCAGCGGTGGGTGTCGGGGGCGGGATCCTCCCCGCCGGGCAGGCAGGCGATGACCCGACCGTCCGCGTCACGGCGCACCTCGACGCCGTCCACCTCCACGAGCTGGTCGTCCCGCCAGCGGTAGTGCTCCGTCCATGCCGCCGCGGCCGTCTCCACGTGGCGCGCCACCCCGTCCGGGGTGCGTTCCTCGCGGGTGCGGCACACGCCGGGCCAGGTGCGGCTGCCGTCCGGCTCGACCCGGAGGTAGGTGACTCCGCCGCCCTCGATCCCGAGGAGGGCGCCCGTGGCCCGGTCACGACGGAACTCGAGGGTGCCGGCCCCCGGGATGACCAGGCGGGTGGTGGTTGTCGTGGCGGCCGGAGCCGCGGCCTGGGCGGTCATGTCGAGCCCCCTGCGGAGACGGAGACGGAGGCCGAGCCGGTGGCGTACCGGATCGACCGGAGCAGGGCGAGGATCTCGTCGCGCACGGACTGCACGAGCAGGGTGATGGCGTCCGCCACCTCGGGGCCGAGCGCGTTGACCGCGGCGATCATCCCGCCGATGTCGAGGGCCCGCAGCTCCGCGCCCACGGTCTCGAGCTGCTCCCCCACGCCGGCGAGGGCGTTGACGGGCAGGATGTCGGTGACCCGGGCCACCTGGGCCGTGATGCCGGACAGGTCGGGCATCAGGTTCGCGGGGTCGAGGCCGCGCAGCGTCGCCGCGAGGTCCGCGAGGAGGCGGTCCAGGTCCGCGGCCAGCACGCGGGGGTCCCATGCGCGGACCGCCGCGCGGACCTGCGCGTGCACCTCGCCCAGCTCGTCGGCGAGCCTTCCCGGGTCGAGGACGGCCAGTTCCTCGCGGACCACGTCGAGCACGGCGAGGAAGCGCTGGGCGAGCGCCCCGGGGTTGAAGAGCTCGACGAGTCGGCGGATGCGGGCCTCCAGGTCGCGCAGCCCGGCGTCGGCGGCGCTGAGGAACCCCGGCATCAGGTCGACGACGGCCGCCAGCAGCGCGTCGAGTTCCGCGGCGATCGGCTCCGGGTCGAGGGCGGCGAGGAGGGCGTCCAGGTCCCGGGTGACGGCGGTGGGAAGGAGGGCGTCCAGGAGGTCGGCAGCGGCGTCGAGGTCCGCGGCCGCGGCCCCGGTGAGGGTACCGCGGGCGCGGGCGGTTCGCTCCCCCAGCAGCCGGATCTCCCCGTCGAGGGCCAGAGCCAGGCCGGCGGGGCCCGCGTCGCCCAGGATCGCGAGGGACGCGGCCGCGTCGAATCCCTCCGCGGAGAGGATGAGGGAACCTTCGAGCGCGAGCTGGGCGTCCACCTGGGCCGCGGTGACCGGGGTGAGAGCCGCCTCGAGGGCGGCGGCCAGCCGGACGTCGAGGCCGGCCAGCCGGTCGCGGACGGCCCGCAACGCCCCGGCGGTCCCGTGGAGCAGCTCGTCGATCCGGGCGAGCACCTCCCCGGCGGGGCCGGCGCCGAGTCCGGCGAGCGCCTCCCGCAGCCTGGCCGGCAGGAACCCGATGAGGCGGACGACATCGCCGGGCCGCAGGTCGGACGGTGGTTCCGCGCGCGCCGGGACGCTCGCGGACCCGGCGGGAGGGGTGGTGGCCCGCGGATCGACCGCCGCCCGGACCGGCTCGGCGGCGGCCCGGGCCACCGACTCGCCTGCCGAGCCGACCACTGCCGCCGCGCGGGTGGTGAGGGTCTGGGGATCGGGCAGCGGGACGGAGCCGAGGAGGTCGCCGTACGCCTGGATGACGGGTGCGAGGAGGGTGCGGGGGTGCAGCCGGTCGAGCGCGGCGAGCACCTGGTCGTGGACGGCGCCCACCGGTGCCACCAGCGCCACGAGGTCGACGTCCTCGAAGACGGCAGCGGCGTCACCCACCAGCTCCGAGATCCCGGCGGTGAGCCGGGAGAGGTCGAGGTGCTCGATCTCGGCGAGGAAGCCGGCCATCGCGGCCTCGAGCTCGGCGATGACCTGGGTGGGAACGAGCGCGGCCACGGCGTCGGCCACGGCGGTGAGGCCGTCGCGGACGGTGGCCGCGACGTCGTCGGGGATGGCGAGCCGGGCGGCGACCTCCCGCAACGGCCGGCCCACCGCCTCGTCCACGTCGATCGAATCCACCAGCGCGAGGAGCTGCTCGACGGCGGCGCGGAGCGGCTCCGGCAGCGGGGCCTCGGTGAGGAGCGCGGACACCTGGTCGCGGAGGTCCCCGAGCGTCGCGGCGATCTCCGCCGCCGCCTCCATGATGCCGGCGTCCTCGAGGGCGGCGGTGATCTCGTCGACGACGCCACGGAACTCCCGCAGGCCGGTGACGGCGCGGGAGAGCACCTCCTCGGCATGTGCCGCGACGGCGGTGATGCCCTCGGTGATCGTCCCGAGGGCCCGCTCGATGGCGTCGATGGCCTGGCGGAGGACCTCCTCGAGCTGCTCCACCGCCGCCCGGACCAGTGCGGCAGGGTCGGCCGCGGTGAGCATCCGCGTCAGCTCGGCGAGCTGGTCGCGGAACGCCGCGACCGGGGCGTCCAGGTCGGCGGCGTCCACCGCGGCCGCCACCGCGGCGATCGCGCTCCCGAGCCGGGCGCGGAGCGGCCGGAGCGGCAGTTCGCGGAGCAGATCCCGCAGGGCCTGCTGGACGGCGGCCACGGCCTGGTCGACGCCGCCGAGCAGCACCTCGGTGGCGCGCGCCTCGGCGAGGTCCAGCATCCCGCCGAACCTGGCCACCGCGACGGCCGGATCGACCCCCTCCACCATGCCACGGAACTCGGCGAGGGTGGCGCGCCACCCGGCCAGCAGGTCGAGGGCGGTCTCGTCCGCCCCGGCGAGCAGGCCGCGCACCTCCCGCACGCCGGCGAGGCCCTGGTCGATCCCGAGCGCGGCCACGGTGCCGGCCACCCGGCGGAGTTCCTCGGCGAGCTGGGCGACCGTGCTGGCGCGCACCTGGACGACCGCCTGCAGCGCGACGCGCACCCGGACGGCGTCGCCCGCCTCCGCCGCACTGCGCACGTCGCCGAGGGCGCGGACCAGCCCCTCGGTGAGCCGCGGGTTGATGGTGAGGGTGTCGAGACGGGCCGTGACGCCGCCCGCCCATCCGCGCACGCCGTCGATGCCGGCGGTGGGGAACGGCAGCAGGATCTCGAGCGCGGGGGCGAGTAGGGCGCCGGGATCGCGCGGCAGGCCCCGCTCAACCGTCTCGACCAGGGCACGGAATCGGGACATCCCGCTGCTGACCGCCCGCGCGTGGTCCGCGAACGGCCCGCCGACGCCGTCCAGCAGGCTCCCGAGGCTGGCACCCCCGACGCTGAGCGCACGCGGATCACCCGACAGCCCCTCCACCAGCCCGGCCACGAGACGCGCGCCCTCGGTGACGGCCGCGACGTGGTCCGCGAGCGGCAGGTCCTCTATCCCCACCGCGTCGAGCAGCGCGGTGAGTGCCTGCGCGAGCGGGGCCACGAGCGCGGCCGGGTCGTCGAGGGCGGCCCGGGCGGTCGCGATCGCCGTGCCGAGGTCCCCCAGCACGCTGGTGGCGGCGCCGTTCTCGAGGAGGTCGCGCAGGGCCGGTGTGTCGAGGACCGTGAGGAGGTCGAGCTTGCCCTGGACCGCCTGCGAGAGGTCGAGGGCGGTGAGGTCGTCGAGGAGGCTCATGGCGCGAACTCCAGCACGGTCTCGGCGAGCGTCACGGTGCAGAACTGGTCGGTGGCCACGCGCCACGGCGGCGCCCCGTGCACCTCGCCCGTGACGGTGGTCTCGCGGCCGGTGAGCGGGAGGGTGAGATCCGCGAGGCGGATCGTGGTGCCCTCGGGCGCGGTCGCGACGGCGAGCCGGATCAGGGGCTCGGGCCGGGCCACCCAGCCGAAGACGCCGCGGGTCGCGGTGAGGGCGATGCGGACGGGGCCGGTCACCGGGACGTCGGCGCCCAGGTCGAACCACACGGCGCGGGGGCGCGCCGGGCCGGTGGCAGCCGGGAGTGCCTGGCGGGTGGCGGTGCGGTCGAGCACCCGCAGGGTGAGGTCGCACGCGGTGAGCGGCAGCCCGACGACCGCGACCCGGCGGAGGCGCAGCCCGGCGAGGGCGTCCGGGGGCAGCTCCCGGACGACGGGACTCTCCCGCACCGCCGGTCCAGCCGGTGCCACGGTCGCGGCGGGGACGGCGTCGGAGAGGGGGTGCAGGGCGAGCCCCGCGTGGGTCACGGTGATGGTGGTCCGGGTACGGGCGGGTGCCCGTCCCGGGTCGGGAGGCGGCAGGGCGATCTCGGCCGGCTCCCCCTCCACCTGAACCTCGAGCCTCCCGGGGATCGCGCGCTCCAGCACGCCCGCCACGGAGAACGAGACGCGGGCGGCCCCCCGCCCGTCCACCCGGAGGACGACGGCGCCAGCCGGGTGCTCGGCGTGGGTGGCGAGGTAGCGTTCCAGGGCGGCGCGCACGTCCACGGTGACCGGGCCCCGGAGCGGACCGGTCAGGGCGTGGAGTTCGGCGCCGTCGGGTCCGAAGACATGCAGACCCACCGGGCCCGGGGCGGCGAGCACGCGGACGTCCCCGCAGGAGAGGGGCTGGGGGGTGAAGTCCTCGGGTGCCTCCCCGGCGCACAGGGTGACCTGGAACCGGCCGCCGGGCAGGTCCGGGAGGGTGAGCCGGGAGCCGCTGAGGGAGGCCCCGGTGAGCAGGGCGGGGCGCATTCCCTTCGCCGGCAGCGGGGGGAATGCGGCGACGGGCGCCTGCACCTGCCCGCCCACCACGGGGCGGACCACCAGGCGATGGGCCCCGAGACTGCCGGGGCCGTCGATCGGGACGTCCCTCGTGCCCTCGTGCCTTGTGAGCCGGGGGATCACCAGGGCGCGGGTCGGGGCGCCGGGCTCCGGGCTGGACACGTCGATGACCTGCTGCTTCGACCGGGCGGCGGCTCCGACGCCGAGATCGCGACCGCCACCGGCGGTCTCCGGCGTCACGGTCACGGTCGCGCTGGTCACCCGGGCGCCGGTCGCGCCGGGGACGCCCCGCCACGCGACGGGCAGGGTGTGGTCACCGGGACCCAGCTGGACCGTCATGGCGCCACCACCAGGTCGAACCGGGCGAGTTCGACACCGACACGCTCGGCGCCGTCGTCGTCCCGCGCGTGGGCGTGGACGAGCAGGGTGTCGGTCACGGGACCGGCGGGCGGGGTGTACCTCGCGACCCCCTCGCCCGCGGTGAGGTCGGCGAGGACGTGGCCGTCGGGTCCCGCCCGATCCCCGGACAGGACCCCGGCCCCGGGACCACCGTC
The DNA here is from genome assembly GCA_022838965.1 of Actinomycetales bacterium. The sequence continues at coordinate 20,128 of JALHDK010000032.1, forward strand.
CGGGGCGACCAGGCGCAGCGCGAGCGCGCTCACGGGCAGGGGTGAGCTGGTCCCGCCCTCCACCCGGACCCCGGCGGTGCCGACACCGAGCCGCAGGTCCACGGTGCCTCCGCCCGCCACCAGCGCGTCCGCGAGGGTGAGGAGGATGGGCAGGCGGTACTCGCGGACCAGCGCGGCCGTGATCGCCCGCCCGGCCTCGCCGGCCACGCCCACGGGCCAGAACCAGCCCTCGGCACGGACCGTCAGGGCGGCGGCGTCGCCAGGGGCGAGGCGCAGGGAGTCGAGGAGGAAGCCCGGGTCGCCGGCCGCGCGGAGAGCGGCGCCGGAGCGGAGGTCCGGGCCGTCCAGTTCGTGAAGGAGGGCGTCGACGGCGCGCAGCCCCTCGAGCCGCCCCTCCCCCGGGCCGGGGGTCACCTCCATCGTCACGGTGACGGCGAGGCGGAGGACGCGGCGGCGCTGGGGGCTGCCGGGGACCACCTCCGGGCGGGTCGAGGCGAGATCGGGGTCGAGGGGTTCGATCGCGGTGACGCCGAGCCGGATCACCGGCCCGGCCCCGGCGGGTCCGGGGCCGTCGCGGCGCGCCACGCGGCCGCGGAGGGGCGGTGGCACGCGGGAGGACAGCACCTCCGCCAGCCGCGTCTCGAACTCGCTCAGCATCGGTCAGCCGTTCGGCCGGCGGATGATGCCGTCGATGGGCCGCACCGGGCGGAGCTCCCCGATCCGGCCGTCCACGATGCGGGTCAGCTCGGGCTTGAACGCCTCGAACTGCTCCTTCACCAGCCGTGGCAGGTCGGCGGTGACCCGGGTGACCTCCGCGGCCACCAGGCCGCTGATCTGGTGGCGCAGGCCGGCCACCTCCTGCGCGAGGCTGTCGCGCACCCCGGCGAGGGTGGCCTCGATCTCCTGGCGGATCACCGACTGGACGTCGGTGCGGATGGACGTGGAGAGCACCTGCACCTCGGTGGCGGCCTGCTGTCGCGCCACGCCCGCGAGGGTGGTGGCGAGGTCGCGGCGGGCGGCCTCGACCGCCGTCGCGAGCTCGGTCCGCATGATGGTGCGGGCGCCGTCCACCTCGGCGGTGATCCGGGCCGGCAGGCCGGACTCCACGCCGTCGATCCGCCGCGCGAGGTCCGCCCGCAGGTCCGCGCGGGCCTTGGCCTCCCCGCGGAGGGCCTCCTCGGTGCGGGTGCGGTCGGCGAGCTGGGCGGTCTCGAACACGGACACGCGCGTGTCTATGACCCGGATGCCCGATTCGAGCTTCTTCAGCCGCTCCTCCACGCTCTCCAGGAGCCGCGGGACGCGGGCCTCGAGTTCGGCGGACACCATCCCGCCGAGACGGTCGGCGAAGCGCGAGAGTTCCCCGGACAGGCGGGCGTTGGTGGCCTCGAGCTGCTCCTTCAGGAGGGCGCGAAGTTCCTGCCGCACGGCGGTGTCACCCTCGGCCAGCGCCGTCCGGAACTCGTCGCGAGCCGTGGCGAGAACCCGATCGCCGAGGTCCGCGGTGGCGCGCGCCACTGCGGTGGCGATCGCCGGCTCGATGCCGCGCAGGCCGGAGGCGAGTTCCCCCCGCAGTGTTCCCGCGAGGGAGTCCACCTGCGCGAGTGCGGCCTCCCTGCCGGCGAGGCGGGCCGCGTCGAGGAGGGCGTCCCGATCGACCGCGCCGCGGTCGAGGATGTCCTTTCGCAGGTCCGCGAGCGAGGTCTTCAGGGTCTCCGCCGTGACGAGCGAGGCGGCGAGCTCGGTGAGCCGCCGGTCGAACTCCCCGGCGTCGAGCAGGGTGCCGTCGCTGCGGGTGAGCCGCGCCCGCAGCTTCTCGACCTCCGCGACGCGGGCGACGAGCGCGGCGGCGTCGAGGGGCACCCCATTGACCTCGAGTCGCGCGCCGACGTCCACCGCGCGGGCAACGTCCTTCTCGAGGGAGCGCAGGGTGGTGCGCAGATCCGCGATGTCGGCGCGGGAGTCGGCCGCTCCGAGCACCTTCCGGTCGAGGCGGGCGAGGTCGGCCTGCCGGAGTTCCAGCTGGGTGCCGACGTCGGCCACCCGCAGCCTCACCTCCCCGAGAGCGGAGTCGGCACGGTCGAGCCGGTCGCGCAGGCCGGTGAGGTCCCGACGGATCTTGCGGAGGTCCGAATCGGTCGCCGGGTTCCTGCCGTCGGAGACCAGGGCCCGCAACCGGGGATCGAGCCAGCCGACGGTGACCTGGTCGGGGTGCTCGTGCTGCGGGACCACCCCCGGCTGATCGGTGGTGAGAGCGGCGCGCGTCACCTCGACCAGGGCGCCCACGACGGCGTTCCAGTCCTCGGCCTCGATCAGCTCGCCGCGCCGCTTGCGTGCGAGGGGCAGCAGCTGCTCCACGAGCGCCCGGAGGCGTTCCAGTTCGGCGACGGTCGGCATCAGGTCACCCCAGGACCTTGCGGAGCGGGGTGCCGGCCCGGGCAGCCGTCTGCCGGTAGAGCTGCAGCTCCTGCTCCGGCTTGGTCTGCCCGCCGGCGCTGGCGAAGCCCTCGAGGACCTGCAGCACGCCGGAGACCTCGGGGAGGGCGAGAAACTCGTCCGGTTCCCCCTGCTGGTTCGCGAGTTCGAGGATCTCGCGGGTGAGCGCGCTGCCGTGGCTGGCCATCCGGTTCGCCCACGCGCTGGTGGGTGCCTGGGCACTGCCTTCGAGGTCGCCGATCCGTGAACCGATGCGCTCCCGGACGGCGGAACTGGCGCCGGCGCGGTCGAGGACGTGATCGAGCCGCTTGCGGAGGTTCTCGCTCTCCAGTTCGCGCCGCAACTCCAGCAGGCTCTTCCCGAAGGACTCGGTGAATCGCAGGATGTTGCCCTGCACCTCGGCGATCTTGTCCGCGATCTCCGGGTGGTCGTGACCCTGGGGCGACACCAGGCGGGTCAGCTCGCCGACCGAGCGGGCGAGGTCCGCGACCGCCCCCACCAGCACGTTCCAGTCCTCGGCGCGGATCACCTCCCCGGGAGACTTGCCGCCCACCGGATCGAGGGTGCGGACCACTGTCGCGGCGGTCTGCTGGATGGGGCCGAGGTCGGCGTCCGGGATGTCGCGGATGGGGGTGTCCCGGAACAGGTCGGGCCGCACGAGGACGGGGATCCTGGTCGGCATGGGCTGCGGGAAGAGCCGCACCACCCGCCGGTCGATGGCGTTCACCAGGTTGGGGTGGCGGACGGTCAGCTCCCAGTTGCCCGGGTCCAGGTCCCGCACGAGGAGGGAGCCGTCCAGGAACGGGCGGCGCTCCACCTTCTGCCCGGTCGCCTGGTTGACGAGTTCGACGACGGCGTCCCGGTTGGCCGCCGGGTAGCCCTCCAGCCGGATGTCGAAGGATGCCTTGGCCATCACGCGTCTCCTCTCACACGAGCCACTGCAGGTCGCCGAACGGGAAGTCGACGTCCCAGAACAAGGTCAGTTCGTGGTCGGCGCCCTTCTCGATCGGGGCGAAGACCACGCGGTTGTAGAGCACCGTGCCGTTGTCGCTGACGGACATCAGGCCGGCCTCCCGGATCGCCCCCACCGCCGCCGCCGCGGGCAGCGTGCCGCGCACCCGGACCCGGACCACCCTCCGCTCCGGGATGGTCGTCGTCGTGAACGCGGTGGCGGGCAGGGCGGCGGTGGTCTCCCCGGCCAGGGGGGCGCCGTTCGCGTCGTCATTGGTGAGGGCGGTGATCGTGACGTCGTCGGCGTCGGCGTCGGACGTGCCCACGGCCATGTGCGTGACCGGACGGCCGCTGCCGCTGAACAGGGCCGCAATGAGCTGTGCGCCCGAGGCCATCACGGTGTTGTGGGCGTGCCGCTCGGCGAGCACACGGCCGGCGGCGTCGGTGAGCTGCACGTGCAGCAGGGCTCTCATGGCGGGCCTCCGTCAGGTCAGGGTCGAGTCGTCGAAGCGGGTGACGCCGAAGGTGCCGCTGGCGTCGGTGAGGTGGTCGGCGCCGGTGGGCCCGACGTCGCGCAGCACCCGGGGGAACACGGCGGCGAGCCGGTCCCGGCTCGCCTGCCGTTCCGGCAGGGCGTCCAGCTGCACGGTGGTGGCCACGCCGGCGGCGGCGGCGCGGGCGACGGCGGTGTCCAGTCCGGTGCCGAGACGGTCCCGGGCGGCGACGGCGGCCTCCGTCCCGCCGGCGCGGGCGAGCAACGCCCAGGCGGGCAGGTGCACCTCGAAGGTGGCCGGGGCGGCCTCGGCCCACAGCAGGGTGGCGCTGACCGCCGGCGGCTGGGCGAACAGGGCGCCGTCGAATCCGGTGACGTCGAACCGGCCGGTTCGCAGGGTGTCGCCCGCGAGGGCCAGGAGGTAGCGGTCGAGGCCGGGCGTGTCGAAGTGGGCGAGGGGGAGGAACCACAGGTCGTTCTCGCCGCGGGCGAGGTGCATCGCCTGGGGGTGCGGCGACCGCTGCCCGGGACCGGCGGTGGTGGCGAGGAGGGCGGGGTAGGTGTCGAGGCGGCCGCTGACATCCGTGCCGTCAAGTTCGGCGTACAGCCGGGTGCGGTCGTCGCCGCGGGGTGCGATCACCAGGACCTGCCCGAGCCCGATCCGGCCCCGATAGACCACGGCCTCGCCGGTGGTGCGGTTGGCGAGGAAGGGCGCGAACTCCGCCCCGCGCTCGGTGCCGGTCAGGACCACCGCCCACGGGGCTGGGTCGATCCCGCCATTCGTGACGGTCAGGCGGGCGAGCGGTTCGAGGGCGCCGGTGGCGGGCAGGCGGGCGGTGCGCAGGCGGAGCGGGTTCTCGTGCAGTGCGGCGGCGGCACCGGGCCGGGGTCCACCGGCGTCAGCCCACGCGTCGATCGGGGGGACCATGCGCACACCGGCGGCGCGCTGGAAGCCCTGCGTGTACGTGTCCACGAGCACGCGCACCGCCTCCCGGGTGACGGACCCGGCACGCAACACGCCGTCCCGCAGGGCGTGGACCCAGGCGCGGAACTCGCGGAGGTCGGCGTGGAACTCCTCGGGGGCGATGTCGAGGAGGGCGGCGAGGGCGGCAGCCTCCGCGTCGTCGGGTGTGACGTCAAACCAGTGGGCGCGCTGCACGGTCAGGGCGGCCTCGTCCAGCATGTCGAGCTGCAGGCCCCAGTTCGCGGCCAGCCCCGCGACGAGCTCGCCCTCGCGGTAGAGGTGGGGCAGGTGGGCGGTGATCGCGGCGTGCCGGGGCATCACACACCCCCCTCGCGGATGTCGACGACGGTGCCGCGCAGCCTGACGCGGTCGGCGGCGGCGAGGGGGTGGCTGCCCACGCCGTCGGAGAGCTGCAGGAAGCGTCCGGCGGCCTCGACGGTGACCGCGGTCTCGGCGCGCAGCAACTGGTAGCGGGTGTCGTCGCGGACCGCGGCGAGCAGTCCGTCCACGGTGATCGACTCTCCGGGTCGGAGGCCCTGGGCCCACGAGGTGGTGGCGGCGGTGAGCGCCGCGGTGGCTGCCGCCGCGCTGACGCCGGCGAGGAGCCGCACGGGCAGGTGCACGTCGACGGCGACCTCCCCGCCCGCGGCCCCGGCCTCGGCGGACACCTGGAACGTGAAGGGGCGTTCCGGGCGCAGGAGC
>JALHDK010000258.1 GCA_022838965.1 Actinomycetales bacterium
TCCACATCCTCACGACCGGCAACTCCGGTTCCGGCAGCGAGGAAGGGCTCATCGTCCATCGAGAGGTGGAACGTTGGGATCTGCACGGGCTGATCAGGGCCCGCCGCACCCTGCGAAACATCGCTCCAGACATCACGAACCTCCAATATGAACCCGCCGCCTACGGGATGCGGGGCGCAATCACGCTGGCGGGCGAGATCCTGAGCGCCGGCAGTCGCTGCCCACTCGTGGTCACCTATCACGATCTACTGCCACCCTACCTCTTCCCCAAGGCCGGTCCGCTGCGTCAGCGGAGCGTCTGGCACCTGGCGCGGAACACCGGCGGCGCGATCGCGACGAACCGCGAGGATCACCTGGTTCTGGGCGAGCGACTCGCCAGGCGCAGGGTGCCCCTGCGCCTCATTCCCATCGGTAGCAACATATATGCAGCGCCGCCGCAGGACTTCGACCGCGACCGGTGGCGCGCGGCGCGCGGTTACGCGCCCGGCGACCTGGTGGTAGGGTTCTTCGGCTTTCTCAACCGGTCGAAGGGGATCGAGACCCTGCTCGACGCGGTGGCCTGGCTAGGGGCTGGCGGGCTGCCTGTGCATCTGCTCTTCATCGGCGGGCGCACGGGCACGAGCGACGCCACCAATGCCGCCTACGCTGAAGAGGTGGATAACCGCATCGCTGCGCTTGGCCTTAACCCGCGCGTCCAGTGGACGGGGTTTGCCGCCCCCGAGGAGGTCTCGGCAGCGCTGAAGTCCATCGACGTCTGCGTGCTGCCCTACCGGGAAGGGGCGAACCTGCGCCACGGGACGCTGCATGCGGCGTTGGCCCACGGCTGCGCCATTGTGACGACGAGGTCTGCCACACCAGCAGCCGATCTCGAGACAACCGATGCGGTCGCCCTGGTCGCTCCCGGCGATCCCCAGGCCCTTGCCGAAACGCTCCGCGTCCTTGCCGCCGATCAGGCGCTCCGTAAAGCCCTGGGCCGGCGTGCCGAGAAACTTGCACAACGCTTCACCTGGCCCGCCATCGCCGCGGAGACCGTGGCCTTCTTCTCCGAGCTGCTTCGCTGAGCTCTCCGCGGTGCCGGGGACCTGAGAAGCAGCCTCCGCCTATCGCGCCGCCACGACCGATGCGCACCCGCGGTCCCCGGCCCCTGCTCCGGCGCTCTCCGCGGTGCCGGGGACCTGAGAAGCAGGCTCCGCCTATCGCGCCGCCACGACCGATGCACACCCGCGGTCCCCGGCACCTGCTCCGGGCAAACGTCGCCGCCTACTCCCCCGGCACAGTCCCCGCGTAGACCACGGCGCCATCCTCGACACGCAACATAACGGCATCCTTGGAAGGACTGTGCCCGGCGTCGAACGCGAGGGTCCCCGTCACGAGCTCAAAGCGCCCGCTCTCCAGTGCTCGTGCCACCGCCAACGGATCGTCACTGCCTGCTGCGACAACGGCCCGGAGGTACAGGTCGACCGAATCGTACCCCAGTGCCGCGAGGGCATCGGGTCGCCTGCCGTAGCGATCCGCAAACCTGCGCACAAAATCCTGGACGACCGGGCGGATGTCATCGGGCGAGAAGTGGCTTACGAAGTAGCCCCCCGCCGTGGCAGCAAGATCCAGCTCTGGCGAGTCCCAACCGTCTCCCCCCAGGAGCGTGGCAGAGATGCCGGCATCGCGCGCCTGCCGCGCAATGGCATTCACGACGTGATAGGTGTCCGGCAAAAACAGAACGTCAGGGGCGCCCGCCTTCACCCCATCCAGCAGTGGGGTGAAGTCTCTCTGGCCGGTCACATACGTCTCACCGGCGACGACAGCGCCCCCCGCAGCCTCAAACTGGGCGATGAACTCGGTTGCGAGATCGCGCACGTAGGCGTTGCCCGCATCCAGCAGCACCGCCGCAGTCCTCGCGTCGAGCACGTCGAGCGCGAATCGTGCTGCAACCTTGCCCTGGAACGCATCGACGAAACACGCCCGAAAGACCGTCGGCTTGGTGGCGCCGCCAGCCCTGAGCGTGACGAGGTGGTTGGTGGATGCCGGGCTGATCATCAGGATCCCCCGGTCATCGGCGATCTCCGAGATCGCAATGGAGGCACTTGAACAGGCTTCGCCGATGATGACCTTGACGTCATCCTCGCGGATGATCCTATTTGCCACATCGATGGCCTGGTTAGCGTTGCAGCCGCCGTCGTCGACGATGGGGTGAATGGCCTTGCCGCCGATGCCTCCCCGCGCATTCCATTCATCGATCGCCAGCATCACGCCGTCGTGGAGCGATTGCCCATACGCGGCTGCGTCGCTGCTCAGAGGAAGGATCACGGCGAGTGGGTATTTCCCCTCGATCGGTGAAGCCGCAGCGGCCT
>JALHDK010000259.1 GCA_022838965.1 Actinomycetales bacterium
AAGCCGACCGACCCCGTCGAGAGGCGAACGGACGGCGGGGGGACGGCGGCGGTGAGGGACCTCCACGCGGCGTACGGCGCGGGGGACCCGATCGGGATGCTGCAGGCGCTCGCGGAGCTGCGCCCGGCCCAACCTCAGCATGAGGATGTGGCGGCAGGCTACGCGGCGGCGCTGCATCAGTGCGGACGGAACGACCTCGCCGAGCCGTGGGCGCGGCGCGCCCTCGACGAACAGCGCGCCGCCGCCAAGCGGGCCTACGAGCGGCGGAGCCAGGGCCTGCTCGCGCGGGTGGGCAGGGCCCTCTCACGCCGCGGGGCGCCTAAGCCCCCCGCGGAGGGGTTCGACCCGGAGCCCGAGGGGCTCATCCTGGCTGGGTGGATCTACCTCGGGCTGGGTGACCTCAAGGTCGCCCGCAAGCTCGCCGAACGAGGATCGAGGACGGTCAACCCCTTCGACCGGTGGGAGGCGCGGCTCGTTCTGGCCCTCTGCGACCTGCTCTCCAACAGGCGCCGCGAGGCCCTGGCGGAGCTTCGCACCGCTGTCGCCGAGGAGCCCATGACGCTCTACCTGTGGTTCCATCGGGCCGCGCTTCTGCCCACGATGCAGGCCATGAGCCGGTCCATCGCCGCCGCGCGGGCCGCGGGCGACGAGGCCCTGGAGCGAGCGCTGCGGATCGAGCTGGGGCAGGTCTCCGCCAATCCGGCCAGGCCCAAGGGGAGCCGGGCATTGAAGTCGGCGCTAGCCCAGACCCGCGTGGAGCTTGGCGCCGAGGACCTGGACCTGCTGCGCGGCTACGCGGAGCTTGGCCTGGAGGCAGTGAAGGGGTGATCCTGGTGACGGCTCGCGGCGGGTGGGTCCCCGTCCTGCTCCTCATCCCGTGTCTGATGCTTGCGGTGGGCTGCGGCCGCCCCTCGCAGGAGTCCCAGGTAGCCCAGCTCACCAAGGCTCCCCTCGCGCCGCTGGAGGAGTCGCAGGCCGATCTGCCGCTGGAGCCGCAGGTCGAGCCGGCGCCCATGCAAGCCCTTGCCGGCCCGACTCCGCCGCAGACTCGGCCGGCGGAGTTCACCTTCCTCGTGTATGGGGATACCCGTTCCTTCCCTGAGGTGCATCGAAAGTGCGTCGCGCAACTCCTGAGGCACACGGATGCCTCCTTCGTCTGCCACACGGGCGATATGGTCGGAGACGGCTCGAAGTGGAGCCAATGGGAGCAGTTTCTGGAGATCACCGCCCCCCTGCGGCAGCGTATGCCCTACTGCGCCGCCATCGGCAACCACGACCTGCCGCGGGAGAACGCGGTGCGGGCGATGCGGCAGATGCCCGGCATCCCGCCCGATGTGAACGAGAGCGCCACGTACTATGGATTTGACGCGGGATTCCTGCGGATCGCGATGCTTGATAGCGAGTCGATGATCAAGGGCGATGATCGGCAGTACGAGTGGGCCCGCGCCTTCTTCGCCCAGGCGCCGGATCGGTTCAAGATCATCATGCTGCACCGGCCGCTGTGGAGCCCCGGCCCGAACGGCTCCTGCGGCATCATCCGGGAGAAGCTCTTGCCCATCATCCGCGAGACGGGCGTCCGCCTCATGTTCACCGCCCATGACCACATGTACTACCGAACGTACCGGGAGGGGCTGACCCAGGTCATCACCGCGGGCGGCGGCGCGCCGCTGTACGACGTGGAGAGCCCCCAGGTCATCATCGAGGGGGACGTGCTCAACAAGACCCACCACTACTGCCGGGTGGACGTGCGGCTCGACGCGGTAACGGTGACGGCGCTGGACTACGAGGGCCGAGTCATCGACCAGTTCCACCTGGCCCGATAAGGGCGCCGCAGCCCGGACAGCCGAGGGGCCAGGCCATCCGAGGGTAATGCCACGCTCTGTCGTGAGCACTCCATCACATCAGCGCCCGCACTCACGGGCGGGGCCATCGGGCCATACAGCCTGGCGGCGTCACTTTTTGGCTCTCGCCGGACGTTTGTCCGTAATGCGGCGTAGATAGACAAGAACTAGATAGTAAGCAGTCAATGTGGAAGCCCGAAGGTGAGTCGTGCTCCGTTTTGGCTGCTGAGCACGCCCAGGATTGGCGAAGGCCCGACACGACTCGTTTCGCTGATTCTGTGCAGACCGAGTGTGAACACAGCACGGATCGCGTGCACGAGCCGATGGACAGCCCTCATAACTGCCCGCGTGATGGCGGCGCTCAGGAGGCGATGTCACTTGGTCAGTCGTGGTTCCGCGCAGTTGCCCCCCTTCGCCCGAGCCTGCTTGTTGGCAACCTGCTTGGCCTTGTGCGCCATCGTGTACCCGGCGTGCCGCCCCTCCGTTGCCGACCTCCCCATCGAGG
>JALHDK010000033.1 GCA_022838965.1 Actinomycetales bacterium
CAGGCCTTCTAGGCGTCGGTGGACCACAACGCCCACGCCACCAGCACGGGCTGGAAGAAGAGCCGGATGAACCGGGCCTGATCCGATTCCAGGCCGAAGGCATCGATCCCGTTGACCCACTGGGAGATGTTGCCGGGGAAGATGGCCACGAAGAACGCGGCCGTGGTCCACCCCACCAGCACGCGGTACCGGTGCAGCGCGATGAGCGCGGCGCCCAGTGCCAGCTCCACGACGCCGGAGACCACCACCACCAGGTCCGGGTCAAGGGGGAGCCACGTGGGCACCTGGGCCTGGAACTCCTCGCGCAGCGGGCCGAGGTGGGCGGTGCCGGCGAACAAGAGGAAGCCGCCGAGGGCCACCCGGCCGATGATGCGCGGGACGGTGGAGCTGCCCCTCGCCCCAAGCCAGGAGCCCTCCGCCTGGCGAGCCCTCATGTCCATGGCAGGCCGAGCACCGCGGAGATCGTCCGCACCACGCCGTTCTCCGAGTTCGGGGGGGCCACGTACCGAGCCCGCGCGCGCAGCCGGGGGTGCGCGTTCTCCATGGCGAAAGAGTAGTCGGCGGCGTCCATCATCTCGCAGTCGTTGAGGAAGTCCCCGAACGCCATGGTCTGGGCGGGCGTGATGCCGAAGGCCCGCTGGATGTGGCGGATGGCGTTGCCCTTGTTGGTGTCGGGGTTCATGATGTCCACCCAGTGCTCGCCTGAGACCACCACCCGGACCTCGCCGGTGAAGGGGGCGAGCCCGCGCGCCGTTCCGTGTTCCGCGGACCCGAAGTCGTAGACCGCGATCTTCAGGATCGGATCCACCGGGCGCCGGAGCAGGTCGTCCACCACCTCGAGGTGGGCGTAGTAGTGGTCCGCCTGCTCCATGAAGGCGGGGTCGTCCCGCTCGATGTAGGCCGAGTCCTTCCCGCAGACCACGGCGCCCACGTCCGCTCCCCCGGCCCCCAGCGCCCGGACCGCCTCGACCAGGCGGCGCACCACGTCGTCGTCCAGCGTGTCCGAGCTGATCTCCGCCCGCCCGTTGACGACGTACGCCCCGTTCTCCGCGATGTACACCAGCTCGTCGGCCACGTCCCCGAAGAGCCGGTAGAGCGTGTGGTACTGCCGCCCGCTCGCGGGGCAGAAGTGGATGCCGCGGCGGAAGAGCACGTCCGCCAGGGGCCAGAAGTGGTCGTGGATCTGTTTGGCGTCGTCGAGGAGGGTGCCGTCCATGTCGGCGGCGATCAGCCGGATGTCCGGCCGCGGGTCGAAGGAGGGCAGCGCCACGGTCTCGGAGGATCCGGTCACCCCCCGAGCGTACGCCGCCCCCGCCGCTTGTGGGGGGCGTAGAGTCCGCACATGCCCCGGTACGACGCCGTCGTCGTGGGTGGTGGCCACAACGGCCTCACCGCCGCGGCGTACCTCGCGCGGGCCGGCCGGCGTGTGCTCGTCCTCGAGCGCCTCGACCACGTGGGCGGCGCGGCCATCTCCGCGCCGGTCTTCCCGGGTGTCGACGCACGGCTCTCCCGCTACGCCTACCTCGTCTCGCTTCTGCCCCGCCGGATCGTGGACGACCTGGGCCTGCGCGTCACCCTGCGCCGCCGCCGCTTCGCCTCCTACACGCCTGTGGGGGATGGCGGCCTGCTCGTCGACACCCACGACGCCGCCGCCACCCGCGCCTCTTTCGCCCGCCTCACCGGCGGCGAGTCCGAGTTCCGGGCGTGGACCGCGCTGTACGGCCGGATCCGACGCCTCGCCACGCGTCTCGCCCCCACCCTCCTCGAGCCGCTCCGCAGCCGGGAGGAGCTCCGCCGCGTCGTCGACGACGACGCGACCTGGCACGACCTCCTCGAGGCCCCCATCGGGGCGGTCATCCGGCGGGAGGTGCGGGACGACGTCGTGCGCGGGGTGGTCGCCACCGACGCCCTGATCGGCACCTTCGCCGACCTCGACGCTCCGGATCTCGCGCAGAACCGCTGCTTCCTGTACCACGTCATCGGCAACGGGACCGGCGACTGGGACGTGCCCGTCGGCGGGATGGGCGCGGTCAGCGGGGCGCTCCGGGACGCGGCGGCGGGCTCGGGCGCGGAGATCCGCGTCCAGGCGGAGGTGACAGCCGTGGACCCCTCCGGCGAGGTCACCTTCGTGGACGACGACGGCGCGGCGCACCGCGTGGGCGCCGCGCACGTGCTCGCCGGCTGCGCCCCGGCGACGCTCGCCCGGCTGCTCGGCGAGGGCGGCGGCGCGACACCGGAGGGCGCGCAACTCAAGGTGAACATGCTGCTGGCGCGACTGCCCCGGCTGCGGGACGGCGTCGACCCGGTGGCCGCGTTCTCGGGGACGTTCCACGTGAACGAATCGCTCACGCAGCTACAGCAGGCGTACCGGGAGGCGGCAGCGGGAACGATTCCCGCGCTGCCACCCGCGGAGATCTACTGCCACTCGCTCACGGACCCCTCGATCCTGGGGCCAGAGCTGCGCTCCGCCGGCGCCCACACCCTCACCCTCTTCGCACTCCACATGCCCACCCGGCTGTTCCGCGCCGACAACGAGGGCCGGCGGGCCGAGGCGCTCACCGCCACCCTCCGCTCGCTGGACTCCGTGCTGGCCGAGCCGATCGAGGACTGCCTGCTCCGCGACGCCGACGGGCGGCCCTGCCTCGAGGCGCGCACCCCGCTGGACCTCGAGTCCGACGTCGGGCTTCCGGGTGGCCACATCTTTCACCACCCGCTGCAATGGCCGTTCGCGGAGAGCCCGGACGAGGTGGGCACGTGGGGCGTCGAGACGGCACACCCCCGCGTCCTGCTCTGCGGCGCCGGCGCCCGGCGCGGCGGGGGCGTGAGCGGTATCCCGGGCCGCGCGGCGGCCATGGCCATCCTCGGCCGCCAAAGCTGAGGCGGGGCAGCCTCCCGGAAAGCCCCCGAGGCCCCCGGAAAGCCCCCGAGGCCCCCGGGGCCCTCAGAAGCCCGCGACGTTCACAAGGGGCTCCTGCGTCCCGTCGGGGTTGCCCGTCCAGTCGAAGGTCCCGGTGGACTCCAGGGCTGCCTTGACGTCGGCGGGCGACGCTTCGGGATTGCCGGAGAGGTAGAGGGCCGCCGCCCCCGCGACGTGCGGACTCGCCATGGACGTCCCGGACAGGCTGCGGTAGCCGCCGCCGAGCCAGGTGGACAGCACGCAGACGCCGGGGGCGGTGAGGTCGACGTCGGCACCGTAGTTCGAGAAGCCGGCGAACGCGTCGTCCACGCCGTACTGGCAGGTCGGAACCCCGATGCCGCCGGGCAGCCCGTCGAAGTCGGTGATCGTGGAGACCGTGATGACCTCGTCATAGCCCCACCCGCCCTCGACGTCACCGTCAACCCCGTGGGGCGCTTCGACGCCAAGACCGGCAGCGCCCTGATCTCCGGGACCGTGATGTGCGAGGACACCGCCGAATTCGGCTACATCGAAGCCTCCGTCACGCAGCGCGTCGGCCGGCTGCTGCTCCGAGGGTGGGGCGCCACGGAGGTCACCTGCGACGGCACCGTGCGTCCCTGGCAACTCGAGGTGATTGGTGACAACGGGCTCTTCAAGGGCGGCAAGACCGTGACCGTCACCTTCGCGGCGGCCTGTGGCGCGGCATTCTGCTCGGAGTACCTCGGGGAGTTCACGATCCAGCTCAAGGGCAAGAAGTAGCATCCCGTCCCGGGGGGCGTGCGGACACCAGGTCCGCACGCCCCCTCAGTCCGTCAGGAGGGGGTAGTCGTTGTACCCCGCCGCGCCGGGGGTGTAGAACGTCGCCGGATCCGGGGCATTCAGCGCCCGCCCCTCGCGCCACCGCCGCACCAGGTCCGGGTTGGCGAGAATCGGCCGGCCCACCGCCACCGCGTCGCCCAGCCCTTCCGCGAGGAAGCGCTCCGCGTCCGCGCGCGTGGTGACCACTTCGAAGCCACTGTTGATCACCAGCGGTCCCCCGAAGTCACGCCGGATCCCCTGCGCCAGCTCGCCCTCCGGGTGCGCCGACAGCACGTGCAGGTACGCCAGCCCCAGTCCCGCGATCCCGCTGGTCAGCGCCGCGTAGGTCGCGCGCACGTCGGGTGAGTCGTGTTCCTCCAGACCCTGCCGGGTCTCGCCGGGTGACAGGCGCACCGCGGTCCGCTCCGCCCCGACGACGTCGGCCACTGCTCGCGTCACCTCCACCACGAGCCGCGCGCGCCGTTCGGGGGAGCCGCCGTAGGCGTCGTCGCGGCGGTTCGTGGACGCCGCGAGGAACTCCTGCAGCAGGTAGCCGTTGGCGGCGTGGAGTTCCACGCCGTCGAACCCCGCCGCGATCGCCCGCCGGGCCGCGTCCACGAACTCGGCGACGACGTCGCCCATCTCGTCCGTCCGCAGCGCCCGTGGCGTGGCGTGCGGGGCCACACCTCCACCGGGAAGGCGCCGCTCCCCCGGGACCGGGATCGCCGACGGCGCCACGATGCCCCGCTCCCCGGCGTCCGGCAGGGTGCACACCCGGCCGCCGTGCATCAGCTGCAGCACGATCCGGCCGCCCGCCTCGTGGACGGCGTCGGTGACGCGGCGCCAGCCCGCCACGTGGGCATCCGTCGCGATGCCCGGCTGGTTGGGGTAGGTCCGCGACCGGTGCGAGAGGAAGGTGCCCTCCGCGATGATGAGGCCCACGGTTGCCCGGTCCGCGTAGTGATGCACCATGAGGTCCGATGGCGTGCCGTCGTCGTGCGCGCGCCGCCGGGTGAGGGGGGCCATCACGATCCGGTTGGGCAGCCGGAGCCGGCCGAGGCGGACGGGGGTGAACAGGGACGGGGCAGCCCCGCCCTCCTGGGTGGCGAGAGTGGCGGTGGACGTCATGTGTTCGATCGTATGCGGCTCGGCGACGGCTGTAGCATTCCGGGCGAAGGGACGAGCATGAACCCACGGGCGGACACGGGACTCACCGAGGCGGACGTCCTGGAGCGCCGCGCCACGTTCGGGGAGAACCGGCTGCCGGGCGAGCGGCGGGCGTCGGCGTGGTCCATCCTGCTCCGCCAGCTCGCCAGCCCGCTGGTGTACCTCATCCTGGCGGCGGCCGCCATCTCGCTCGCCCTGGGAGAGGTCGGGGACTTCACGATCATCATGGCGGTGGTCCTGATCGATGTCCTTCTGGGATTCGTCCAGGAGTACCAGGCCCAACGCACCTACGTGGCCCTCACGGGACTTCTCCGGCCGACCACCACCGTCATTCGCGAGGGCCAGCGCCGGGAGGTGGAGGTGTGGGAGCTGGTGCCGGGTGACATCGTCGTGCTCGCGGCCGGGGACAAGGCGCCCGCCGACGGCGAACTGCTCGAGGCCACCCGCCTGTCCCTCATCGAGGCGATCCTCACCGGGGAGAGCGAACCGGTCACCAAACACGCCCGGGAGGCCTCCGCGGAGGCCCCGGAGACCACCCCCGCGACACCCGGGCCCACCCCCGCGGACGAGCGGGACACCCGCGTGTTCATGGGCTCGACCGTGGTGGTGGGACGCGGCCTGATGCGGGTGGACGCCACCGGCACGCGCACGGAACTGGGCCAGATCGCGGCGAGCCTCCACGTCCGCACCGAGGAGGAGACCCCGCTTCAGACCCGGCTGAAGGCCTTCAGCAAGGTCCTCACCTGGATCGTGGTGACGACGACGGCGGTGATCCTCGGCGTCGGACTCCTCCTCGGACGCGGATTCCTCGACATGCTCCGGACCGCCATCATCCTCGCCATCGCGGCCGTGCCGGAGGGCCTCATCATCGCCGTGACCGTGATCCTCGTGCTCGGGATGCGCCGCGTCCTGCGACGCTCGGGCCTGGTGAAGCGGCTCGTCGCCGTGGAGACCCTCGGCTCGGTGACGGTGATCTGCACCGACAAGACGGGCACCCTGACCGAGGGGAGGATGCGCGTCAGCCGCGCGGAGCTGGTGGATCCGGAGGCGGCCCTGCGGACCATGGCGCTCTGCAACAACCTCGAGGGCCCGGTGGACGTCGCCCTGTGGGAGTACGCCGGGAACGCCCTTCCGGGGGGTCCGCAGGCGCTGGTGGACGCCTCCACCCGGCTGGGCGAGGAGCTGTTCACCAGCGAAACCAAGTACATGATCGCCGCGGTGACCTCCACCCTCTTCGGAGGCGAGCGGATGTTCTTCCTCAAGGGCGCGCCCGAGATCGTGCTGCGGATGTGCGACCCCCCTGCGGGGAGGGCAGAGCTGCTCGCCACCCTCGACCAGTGGGCCGGAGACGGCCTGCGCCTCCTCGGGCTGGCCTGCCGACGGGGCGGCACCCTCGAGACCTACTCCGGATACACGTGGGTCGGACTCGTCGGCCTGGCAGATCCCGTCCGGGAGGGGGTGCCGGACGCCGTCGCCGTGGCGCGGCGGGCGGGCGTCCGCACCGTCATGGTCACCGGCGACTACCGGCGGACGGCGGAGGCGATCGCCCGCGCCGTCGGCCTCGAGGTGACGGCGCCCGTGCTGGAGGGCGGCGACGTGGCGGCGCTGGACGACGACGGCCTGCGGACGGCGGTCCGGACGACGTCGGTCTTCGCCCGCATCCGGCCGCAGGACAAGCTGCGGATCGTGCGGGCCCTCCAGGCCGAGGGCGAGGTCACCGCCATGATCGGCGACGGCGTGAACGACGCCCCGGCGCTGATGCACGCCGACATCGGGGTGGTGGTGGGGTCGGCGACCGAGGTGGCCAAGGAGACCGCCGACCTCATCCTGCTGGACGACAACTTCCGCACGGTGGTGGCCGCGGTCGAGGAGGGACGGATCATCTTCGACAACATCCGCAAGGTGGTGGCCTACGTGCTCTCCAACTCCTTCGCGGAGGTGCTGACGATCTTCCTCGCCATGATGCTGGGCTGGCCACCACCCCTGGCGGTGGCCCAGATCCTCTGGATCCACCTGATCTGCGACGGCCCGTCCGACATCGTGCTCGGGTTCGAGCCGGGGGAGCCGGGGATCATGGACCGGCCACCGCGGTCGCGGACGGAGCCGGTGCTTGACCGCCTCGGCGCCTCCCTCATCGCGACGATCAGCGGCAGCAGCGCGGCGTTCGCGCTCGCGATGTTCGGCTGGTTCCACCTCGTGGCGGGCGACCCGGTCCGGGGCCGCAGCATCGTGTTCGCCAGCTTCGCCATCAACTCGATGGTGTACATCTTCGCCTACCGGTCCATGCGCACTCCGCTGCTGCGCATGGCGCCGCTGACCGCCAATAGGCCGCTGGTGTGGGCGGTGGCTGCGGGTGTGCTCACCGCCCTGCTGCCGTTCTGGGTGCCCGGGCTGGGGGAGCTCCTCGGGGTGGTCGCACTCCGGCCGGGCGAGTGGGCGTGGGTGGCGGGGTTCGCCGTCGTGCTCCTTGGCATCGTCGAGGCGGCCAAGGCCGTGGACATGCGTCACACCCGGCGCTCCCCAGCAGCGGCTTCGCAGCCCCTGTGAGCCATGCGATGGGCCACCGCCTTGGGGCTGCCGCGGCACCTGCCGGACAATGGTCGCCGAACGCCCGGTTCACAGGAAGGGACTGACCACGGCATGACAGGGACCACAGCCATCTGCGACACACCGGCGGACCCCGCGGACGCGACAGCCCGCAGCACCGGATCGCCGGTGCCCTGGGCGCCGCCACCCGCCGGCCCCGCGGCCCGGGGTGGCTGGCTGCGGCGCGACGCTCACGTCATCGGCCTGGTGGTGGTGGCGCTCCTCCTCGGCTTCGGGGCGGGACTCATGGCGCAGAATCCCACCGAGTCGAGCGCCTACCGGGAGCTTGTCAAGGAGCGCGACACGCTCTCCGCCGCCAACGAGCACCTGGACGACCGCATCGACGCCCTCGAACGCGAACTGCGCACGCTCCGGGAGGCGAGCCGGGCCCGGTAGGTCCCCCCTCCGGGAGAGCCCGCCCCCCCGGCTCGCGCATGTCACCACCTGTCAGGGATCCAACGTCGCAGGTGGTGAATCTACCGGGCCGGAGGAATCCGGCGCGCGAATCGACCGTGCCCGCGGACCATCAGTGTCATTCTTGTCACACGCAGGCGCCCTGCGGCATCGCCGGCCCACTGCCCCGCGCGCGGGTCGCATGACGCCACGCCGTCACTGTCACTGAAGGAGCAGGCATGTCTGAATCTCCCGGGCGCGCGAGGGTGGTCCTCGTCGCGCCTCTCACCGGCGTCCTTGTCCCGATCGAGCAGGTGCCCGACCCGGTGTTCGCCGAGAAGATGGTCGGCGAGGGTCTCTCGATCGACCCGGTGTCCCACATCCTCCTCGCCCCCTGCGACGGCGAGGTGGTCCTCATCCACCCGTCCCAGCATGCTGTCACGCTTCGCCACGAGTCCGGCCTCGAGGTGCTGCTCCACATCGGCCTCGACACGGTGGCCATGCGGGGGGAGGGCTTCACGCCGAAGGTGGCGCTCGGGGCGAAGGTCCGCTCGGGCGATCCCCTCATCGAGTTCGACCTCGACGCGATCGCCACCAACGCCAAGAGTCTCCTCACCGAGCTGGTGATCTCCAACTCCGAGATCCTCGGCGCCTTCACGCCCCGCACCGGATTCGTGACCGCGGGCGAGGATGTCGTCGCCGAGGCGTGGATCGGCGAGGGTCCCGCCGCGGAGGGCGCGGCGGTCGGCGCGACCGCGATCTCCGGGGCCGTCGTCGTGCCGAACCCGACCGGCTTCCACGCCCGCCCCGCGTCCGTGCTCGCCAGCCTCGCCAAGAAGTTCGAGAGCCAGATCCGCGTCCAGCGCGGCGACGACCAGGCGAACGCCAAGTCCCTCATCGCCATCATGTCGCTGAACGTGGAGTACGGCGACAAGGTCCAGTTCATCGCCACCGGCGACGACGCCGAGGCCGCCGTCGCGGAGCTCGCGGCCGCCGTCGCCGACGGCCTGGGCGAGGACGTCGAGGCGCCCCCGACCGAGCCGGCGCACGTCGTCGCCGTCGAGGAGGCGCCCCTCACCCGCCAGCGCTCCGAGGATCCCAATGTCCTCCTCGGCGTGGCGGCCTCCCCGGGCCTGGGGGTCGGCACGGTGTACCAGCTGCGGCGTGCGGAGATCGTGGTCGAGGAGGAGGCGTCGGACAAGCACTTCGAGCGGCGCCAGCTCAACGCCGCCCTCGACCGCGCCGCCCTCGACCTCAAGGCGCTGGAGACCAACCTGCTCGGCGAGGCGGAACCGGACAAGGCGGCGATCTTCACCGCCCACCGCGAACTGCTCGAGGACCCCGACCTCCTCGACCTCGCCAACAGTGCGATCGACAAGGGCAAGACGGCGGCCTTCGCGTGGCGCGGCGCCTACACCACCTACGCCGCGCGGCTCGCGAAGCTGCACAACGAGATCCTGGCGGGACGCGCCGTCGACGTCCGGGACGTCGGGCAACGCGTGCTGGAGGAGCTGACCGGACAGCGGGCGGAGAAGGCGGAGATCCCGGCGGGCTCCGTCCTGATCGCCGAGGACCTGACGCCGTCGGACACCGCGTCGCTCGACCGCACCCGGGTCGCCGGGTTCGCGACCACCTCGGGCGGGGCGACATCGCACGTCGCGATCCTTGCGCGCTCCCTCGACATCCCCGCCGTCGCCGGCATCGAGGCCCGGGCCCTGGACCTCCCCGACGGCACCCGCGTGATCCTCGACGGCGCCAAGGGCACCCTGCGCATCAACGTCACCGAGGAGGAGGTGACGGCGATCCGCGAGCGGCAGCGTCGGCTGGCGGAACGCCGTCGCACCGAACTGGCCGCCGCGGAGCAGCCCGCGGTGACCGAGGACGGACACCGCGTGGAGGTGGTCGCCAACATCGGCGGGCTGGACGACGCCGTCGCCGCCATGGGCAAGGGGGCCGAGGGGGTGGGCCTGCTGCGCTCCGAGTTCGTCTTCCTGGGGCGGGCCTCCGCCCCCACCGAGGACGACCAGGCCGAGGTGTACACCGCGATCGCCCGCGCCCTCAAGCCCGGGCAGCCCCTGGTCATCCGCACCCTGGACGTGGGCGGCGACAAGCCGCTGCCCTACCTGCCCATCCCGCGGGAGGAGAACCCGTTCCTCGGCGAACGCGGCATCCGTGTAGGCCTGGACCGGCCCGAGATCCTGCGGACGCAGGTGCGGGCCATCCTCCGCGCCGCGGGGGCGGGAGCGAAGCTGCAGGTCATGTTCCCGATGATCGCCACCATGGAGGACTTCCGCCTCGCACGCAGGGTCTTCGAGGAGGAGCGGGAGAAGCTGGGCGTGGCCCCCGTCCCCGTGGGGATCATGGTCGAGGTGCCCTCCGTGGCGGTGATGGCCGAGCAGTTCGCGGCCGCCGACGTGGACTTCTTCTCCGTGGGCACGAATGACCTCACCCAGTACACCCTCGCGATGGACCGGGGCCACCCGAAGCTCGCACCGCAGGTGGACGGCCTCAACCCCGCGGTCCTCGCCCTGATCGCCAACGCCGTGGGCGCCGCCCACAAGCACGGCAAGTGGGTCGGTGTGTGCGGTGGCATGGGGTCCGACCCGCAGGCCGTTCCGATCCTCGTGGGCCTCGGCGTGGACGAGCTCTCCGTGAGCATCCCCGCCATTCCGGCCGTGAAGGCACAGATCCGCGGGCTCTCGCTCGCGGAGTGCAAGGAGCTCGCCGCCCGCGCGCTCGACCAGGATTCCGCTGCCGCCGTCCGCGCCCTCGTGCCGGTCGACGAGATCTGATCCGGAGGACAGACACATGACAACCACTGCTGACACTGCCGAGAAGCAGAGCCTGGGGAGCCGTGTCTTCGGCCAGGCCCAGAAGCTCGGCAAGTCCCTGATGCTGCCGGTCGCCGTACTGCCCGTCGCGGGCATCCTGCTCGGCGTCGGCGGCGCGTTCGTGGGCGGGTTCGATCAGGACGCGATCACGCGGGGCTTCTGCACCGTCGACGGCGTGAGCATCGTCGGCGACCCGGCCGCCTGCGCCGTGGATGGCGCCGCCGGGGATCCCGTGGCCGCGGGCATCGTCCCGCAATGGCTGTACGTCTTCCTGCTGATCCTCCGCGGGTCCGGTGACCCGATCTTCGCGTCGCTGGGCCTGATCTTCGCCATCGGCGTGGCCCTCGGCATCGCCCGGAACGACGGCGTCTCCGCCCTCGCCGCCACCGTTGGCTTCCTCGTCATGACCGGGACACTCGGCGTGGTGGCGGACGCCCGCGGGATCGCGACGAAGATGGTGCTCGGGATCCCGAGCCTCGACACGGGCGTGTTCGGCGGCATCCTGGTGGGCATCATTGCCGGCTGGGCCTTCAACAAGTACTACCGGATCAGCCTGCCACCCTATCTGGGCTTCTTCGCGGGCAAGCGGTTCGTCCCGATCGTGACGGCGTTCGCGGCGATCGCGCTCGGACTGGTGCTCTCGTTCGTCTGGCCCCCGGTGGGGAGCTTCATCGACAACACGGCCAACACCGTGATCAGCGCCAACGCCCCGGTGGCGGTGTTCGTGTACGGACTCGTGGAGCGCGCCCTCCTGCCGTTCGGCCTGCACCACATCTGGAATGCGCCGTTCTTCTTCCAGGTGAACGTGGGAGGGTGGGAGGACTGCAACGGCATCCTCACCTGCTTCTTCCGCGGCCACCCGGAGTCCGGCATCTTCGGTGGCGGCTTCCTGGTGAAGATGTTCGGCCTCGCGGGCGCTGCGCTTGCCATCTGGCGGACCGCCCGGCCCGAGAACCGGGTCCGCATCGGCTCCATCATGATGGCCGCAGCCCTGACCTCCTTCCTCACCGGCATCACCGAGCCACTCGAGTTCTCCTTCCTGTTCGTCGCCCCGCTGCTCTACGCGGTGCACGCGCTGCTGTACGGCTCCGCGTTCACGGTGATGTACCTTGCGGGCGGCCGGCTCGGATACACGTTCTCGCAGGGCGCCATCGACTATGTGCTCTTCTACGCGAACGGCATCCGGCCGTGGCTCGTGCTGGTCCTCGGTCCGATCTACTTCGTGATCTACTTCGCGGTGTTCTACGGCCTCATCCGGGCGCTGAACATGAAGACACCCGGCCGCGAGGAGGGAGCAGCGGAGGGCACCTCCGGCGTCGACGCGGCGAACGAGTTCGCCCGCCAGTTGGTGCACGCCTTCGGCGGCCGCAGCAACATCAAGGATCTGGACGCATGCATCACCCGGTTGCGGGTGGGCGTGCATGACATCAGCCGCGCGGACCAGAACAAGCTGAAGGCCCTGGGCGCGGCCGGAGTCCTCACGGTGGGCAACAACCTGCAGGCGATCTTCGGGCCCCGTTCCGAGAACCTGAAGACGGACATGGAGGAGTACCTGCGGACCGCCGGGGATGACGCGGAACTGTCCGAGTCGGAGATCCCCGAGGTGGCCTACGAGCCCAAGACGCTCCTCCCGAAGCTCCGGGATCCGGAGGGGCCGATGAAGGCGCAGCGCTACCTCGCCGCTCTCGGCGGTGCGGACAACATCGTGAAGGTGGAGGATGCCGCCGAGACCCGGCTGCGCGCGGTGGTCAAGCACCGCGGCGCCGTGTCGGAGCGTGACCTCGCCGCCGCCGGCGTGCCCGCACACGTCTGGGTGGACGAGGACACGGTCCACCTGATCGTCGGCCTCAACGCCGACCAGTACGCGCAGGAGATGCGGGCGCAGATGGCAGGGGCGATGGTTCCGGCCTGACAGCCACCGGCGTCACGAGGGGCGCGGCCCTCCGGGATCACCCCGGGGGACCGCGCCCCTTCCGTGCGCGCGAGCGCCCGACGGCGATCCCGGTGACTCAGGCGGCCTCCACCCGCGCCTTCGCGGCCGCCAGGATCTGCTCGAGCATCTCCCCGTGCGAGGTGGCAGTCCAGGCCTCCAGACGCTTGCGCACCCCGGGCACGTTCATGTGCCACTCACCCTTCCCGGTCAGCAGCGTGCCACCGTCCTCGGGCGCGAAGGTGAACGTCCACAGCGGGTTCTCCGGCCCGAAGTGCACCTTCGCGGCGA
>JALHDK010000260.1 GCA_022838965.1 Actinomycetales bacterium
CGCTGCGATGCTCCCCCTGGCGGCCATCGCCCAACCCCCGAGCCCCGAGGCTCTCACTGCGGCCCTCTCGGGCGACGACACGGAGGCCCGGCGGACGGCGTGGGAGACAACCCCCGGCATGGGGGCCGCCGCCGTACTGCCGGTCGCCGCGCTGCTCGGCGACGACGACCCGGGTGTGGTGCGCGCGGCCGAGCGTGCCCTTGCTGGCATCACGACCCGCGCCGAGGGAGCGGAACTGAGAGCTGTCTCCCTCGCCCTCATCGAGGCCATGGGCCTCGACCTGCCCCTCGCCGGTCGCGTGGAACTGCTCCGCTACCTGTCGTGGGTGGCCGGCGACGAGGCGGTGCGTCCCCTGAGCAAGTGGGTAGACTCGTCGGGTCTGGGGATCCGCGCCCTCATGACCCTGAGCCGCATCCCCGGCACTGCCGCCCGCAACGCCCTCGCTGCACTCGCGAACTCCGACGACGAAACCGTGGCGACTGCCGCCACTCGCGCCCTCGGTGACCGCGGCGAACCCGGCACAGAGGGACGGCTGATGAGCATCGTCCGCGCGTCCCAGGGCGAGGTCCGCGTGGCGGCTATCCGCGCCCTCGGAAGCGTGGGCACGACCCGGAGCTTGGGCCTGTGCGCCGAGGTCGCGGGCAGCGGCTCCGAAGCGGAGCGGTGGGCCGCCGTCGACTCCGCTCTTCGCGTGGCGCAGCGCCTGGAGGCCCGGGGCGATGAATCCACCGCCCTCGACGTCTACCGGACAGTCCTAGTGCCTCCCCAGCCGGTGCAGATCGCTGACGCCCAGCGCCTCGCGGCCGTCGCGGGCATCGCCCGCCTCGGCTCGGACGCGGACGTGCCAATGGTGTTGCGCGGCCTCACGTCATCTGACCCCATCCTCCTCTCGACGGCGCTGCGGTTCGTCGAGGAGGTCGTCGGCGAAGACGCGCTGGGTGTCCTCGCCGACGAGGCCGCGGAGCTTCCCGCTCCCCAGCGAGCCGCCCTGACCTGGATGATCTCCCAACTGGAGACGGACGATCCTGTGCCGTACCTGGTAGCTGCTCTCGGCGCCGACGCGACCGAGGTGACCATCGCCGCTGCCCGCGGGCTCGCCAATCGGCCCGATCCGCGCGCATGGGACGCTCTTCGCGCCGTTGTCGTCAGTGGCCCCGCTGAAGCCCGCGAGCCCGCTCTCGAGGCCATGCTCAGCATCCTGGATGCCGATGAGGACGAGGCCCTAGCCGACCCGACTGGGAGCTATGAGTTCGCCCTCGAGCGCACCCAGTCGGCCGCCAATGCGAGCCGTGCTCTACTGGGGCTCGCCCGTCACGCCACACCGGAGATGGCAAGCCTGGTTCGCCCCTACATCGACGATCCTGATACGCGGCTGGCGGCACTGACCGCGTTCACCGCTATCGGTTTCGCGACCGCCCAGTCGGGCGATCAAGCCCGGGCTCGGGAAGTGCTCACTGAGGCCGTGCGCCTCGGCCCGCCGAGGGATACCGCCACCGCCGCCATCCGGGTGCTGCGGCAGCTAGGGGTGGACGAAGACTTTGCCGCCGCGGCGGGCTTCATCACCTCATGGCGCGTCATCGGGCCTTTCGGCGCCAGCCTGACGGCCTGGGATCAGCCACTGGAGGGTCTCCCGGAGGCGGAGAGCACGCAGCCCCTGCACGGCCTGGAGTGGCGGAGCGTAGACACCCCGGACATCCAGGGGATCGTGGACCTTTTCGCCCTCATGGAGCCGAGGGAGAACGTGGTGGCGTATGCCCAGGCGGAGTTCGTCTCGCCGGTGGCTGGTCCCGCCGTCCTGGGTATCGGCAGCGATGATGGCGTCGTCGTCTGGCTGAACGGTGAGCGGGTCCACCAGAACAACGCGGCGCGGCCCGTGACGGTGGACGAGGACAAGGTGACGGTCACCCTACGCGAGGGCACGAACCGCATCGTCCTCAAGGTCCTTCAGGGCGGAGGCCAGTGGGGGTACACTGTGCGCGTGATGACGTCTGACGGCACGCCGATCGAGTTGTAGTCGGTGACCCCCCAAGCATAAGGAGGGCTCGCAACGGAGTTGGAGGGCCTGCACCAAGCGCCGTTCTGCTGTACGATGATGGGGGCTCTGAGGGGAGCGCTCACGTACTACGGTGTGGCCGCTACGGACGCGCTCTTGTACGGCGCCAGCGGCCATGCCTTCGTCCTGAACATCCACAAGGAGCTCTGTCCGAGCGGGCCCTACGTCTGGGACAGCGACAAGATCGAGCCACTCATCGCCCATCTCGGCGTGCGACGCGAGTTCCTGGGCTTCTACCACCCAGGGAGCAGCGCGGAGGAGAGGGCCGCCCTCGAGGAGCGCCTGAGG
>JALHDK010000034.1:0-12889 GCA_022838965.1 Actinomycetales bacterium
CGCCTCGGTCAGGTCGTCCACCGCGACCACCGAGAGTCCCGGAGGTTCGTGGCCCACCACCTCGCCGCAGTTCTCCGTCGGCACCAGGAACCACTCGGCGCCGTCGCGCCGGGCGCCATGCATCTTCTGCCGCACGCCGCCAATCCCGCCGACGTCTCCGTCAACGCTCATCGTCCCGGTGCCGGCGATGACCCGGCCTCCGGTGAGATTCCCCGGGGTCATGACATCGACCACCCCGAGGGCGAACATCAGCCCGGCGGAGGGTCCGCCGATCTTCTGGATGTCGAACCGCACGTCCACGGGCAGCTCGACATCGGCACTCACGTACACGCCGAGAACGGACCCGGGCCGGGTGTCGCCCTCCGGGCGCTGCGAGGTGGCGAACCTGACGGACCCCGGCTCGCCGGCCCGCAGGAAGTCCACGTCGATGACCGTGTCGGGCGGGACCTGGCGCATGAAGTCGGTGAGGTCACGGAAGGTGACGAGGTCGACCCGCTCCCCCGTGTCGACCCGCGTCACCGCCGTCAGCACGTCGTCGATCTGCAGCGCGCCCGCGGCCCGGGACCCGGGGATCGTCTCGGCGACCCGCAGGGTCATCGGCACCTCCCAACCGAGCTCCTGCAGCGCGGCGGCGGCGGCGTTGGACTGTGAGGCCGCCATCTGCGCCTGCTGGAACTCGGACAGCTCCTCGGCGCCCACCTCACCGAAGGCCTCCTCGCGAGGCATGACGGTGACATCGCCGCGGAGCCAACCCTCGATCACCTCGAAGGCGTTCACCGGGTTGTCCGGGCCACCGGTCACGGAGACCGTGGTGAGCCGCAACTGCCCTGCCGTCACCGGGTGGACGTCAGCCCCGCTGACCTCGATCAGCGGCGACCCGTCCGTCTCACCCAGCGTGTCCACCGTGGGCCCGGGCCGCTGCACTGCATACGGGACCGGAAGGAGAAGCATCGCCGCCAGGGACGCAGCCAGCACGACCCCGGTGACGCTGATCACGCGGGCCGCGCGGTCCAGCGCCCCGAGGTCCGGCCATCCCGTCACCCACCCATTGTGCCCCATCGTGTGGGACACCCCACGCCGGCGGACCCCTGATCACTCGACGGCGGGGAACGAGTGCAGGCACTTCTTCGTTACGGTTGTGTCAACGGAAGGAAGGCCCATGGCGAACGAGTTCGATTCCTGGGAGGACGTGCTTCGCTCACTCCTCGGCGAGGATGCGGCCCGACAGGCCATTGAGTCGATGCGCGCCGCGAGCATCGACCCGAGCGCCCTTGGCGAGGCGGCCGGGCTCCCGAGCGACCGGCAGCAGCTGATGCGGATGATCAACCAGGTGCAGGCGCTGCTCGATTCGTCGGGGGAGGGACCCGTCAACTGGAAGCTGGCCCACGACGTCGCACGCCAGCAGGTGCACGCGGCGGGCGATCCGTCGCTCACCGCCGCCGAGGAGGCCCGCACACGCCAGTACCTGCAGATCGCCGACCTGTGGCTCGATCCGATCACAACGCTCAACCCGAGCGGGGGTGAGCGGTTGGCGCTGTCACGGGCCGGGTGGGTCGAGCGCACCCTGGGCACATTCCAGCAGCTCGCAGAGCCGGTGGCAGCGTCGGTCGTCCAGGCGATCGTGTCCACGTTGATGTCGGAGAGTGGTCAGGTCGAAGGACTCGGACTGGCTGGACCCCAGGCCATCGGCCTGATGCGGAGGCTGGGAGGCGCCGCCTTCGGCATGCAGCTGGGAAGCGCCGTCGCGACCCTCGCCAGTGAGGCCTTCGGGTTCTCCGACATCGGGATCCCGCTCACCGGAGAGGGAGCGGTGTGCCTCGTCCCGCGGAACGTGGACGCCTTCAGCGACGGCCTCGACATTCCCGTGGCCGAGGTGAGCCAGTACCTCGCGGTCCGCGAGGTCGCCCATGCCCGGCTCTACGCCGGCGCGCCGTGGCTCCGCGGACACGTCCTGGGGATCGTTGATGCCTACGCCCGGGAGATTCGCATCGACACCGCCGCCATGGAGGAGGCGTTCCGCTCGATCGACCCCGCCGACCCGGACCAGCTCCGCGAGGCGATGAGTTCGGGTGTCTTCGCCCTGGACGTCACGGATGCCCAGCGCCTCGCGCTCGCGCGGCTCGAGACCGTCCTCGCGGTGATCGAGGGCTGGGTGGAGGAGGTCACCGGCGAGGCCACACGGGGGCAACTCGAGCACGTGGTCCCGCTCACCGAGCTCCTGCGGCGGCGCAGGGCTGCCGGCGGTCCCGCGGAGGAGACGTTCAAGAGCCTCGTGGGTCTCGAACTCAGGCCGAGACGGCTGCGTGATGCGGCCGTGCTCTGGGCGAACGTCACCAGAGCCCGTGGGGCGGAGGAACGGGACCGCCTGTGGTCCCACCCCGACCTCATGCCGTCGACGGCGGAACTTGACGACCCGGCGGGATTCGCCGCGAGCCGGGCCGCCACCGCCGATTTCGACGACGCGCTGGAGGCCCTGCTCCGCGGGGAGGACGACAGGGACTGAGTCGCGGTATCCACAGGGTCGGCGCGACCTGAGCCTCCACCTGCCACGCTGGTCACATGCACTTGCGTGAACCCGTGCTGTGGCGGAAGCCCGGCGAGCTCCAGGTGGGGGCCGGTCCTGAGCGAACGGTGATTCTCCGCGGCCTGTCCGCGGCTGAGACCGACATCCTTCTGGATCTGCAGTGTCCCCGCACTCCGGCGTGGCTGCAGGGCGCGCTCGCCCGGCACGGGATCCCCGCAGACCGGTGGCAGGAGATCTGGGACGCCGCCCAGGCGGCACCGCCCACACCACCGGGATTCTCGCCGCCACTCCTGGTCGCACTCCTCGATGCGCACGAGATCACACTGCAGGCGGGCATGGAGCTCGCCCGGGCGGGTGCCACGGTGGAGCGCGCCCGCCCCGGGGACCTCGAACGCACGCCCAGCCTCGCGATCCTCACCGACCATCACGTGAGCGACCCCCTGCGGACCGCACTGCTGCTCCGGCAGGACGTCCCCCACCTTCCCATCGTCGTGGACGGCGAGGGCGTGAGCGTGGGGCCCGTCGTGCTTCCGGGCATCACGGGGTGCTGCCAGTGCCTCGAGCGGGCACGTGCGGACGAGGACGAGTGCTGGCCCGCCGTGGCCACGCAGCTTCGCTATGTGGCCGCGCCCCGGCCTGAACCCGTTCTCGTCCGCCTCGCCGCCCAGGTGGCGACATGGTTGGCGCGGAACCCGCTCGACGGCGTTCCCGGCGGGGGCGTGCGGATCACCCGGCGCGAACTGCTGCCGATCCCCCCGACGTCCTTCCATCCGGAGTGCGCCTGCAGCGGCGTCACGCCGCCTTTCGGGGGCGGCCCCGACCCCGTTTGACGGGCACCATCACCCCCGCCACGAAGATCTGTCCTCCCCAGACGCCCCACGGTTCGGATCGTGCGACGGCGCCCGCCAGGCATGCCACGCGTTCGGGACACAGGGAGCAGAGCAGCTGTGCGCGCGCGGTGTCCTCGGGCCGCTCCGCGAACCACAGGTCGGGATCCTCGGTGTGACAGGGAAGGAGTGGGGAGGGGGTGTGACGGGAATGCACGGAGGTCTCCTGGCCAGGGCGTCCCGGCCAGCAGCCGGGATCAGGTTTCGCGGATGGCGTGCGCCCGGACGGGCGGGCGGAGGGGAGGCAGAGCGCTGCCACGCAGGCGCCCGGAACTCGCTGCGCTCAGGAACATCCGTGCACCTCCTCCGGTAAGACCGACTCGGGCAACCTTAGTCATCAGCCCTCGAGGGTGTCCAGACCTTTTCCCCCGTTCTCGGCGACCCATGTCGCGATGATGTCCAGCAGCTGCGGACCGTACGACTCCATCTTGGTGGCGCCAATACCCCGCAGTCGGGCCAGCTGCCGCAGATCCGCAGGCTTCGCGTGGGTGAGGGCGGCGAGAGTCGTGTCATGGAGGATCGTGAAGGCCGGCCTGGAGGTCCGGGCGGCTTCGTCGGACCGCCACTGCCGGAGCCGCTCGAAGAGCGCACGGTCGGCGGGGTCGATCTCGTCCTTCGCGGTGGACGCCGACCGCTCCCGGGGCGCACGCGTGTCCTCCTCCTCCGGCCAGATGCCCTCGAGGAACCGGGACTGCTTCCGCGCCGCCCGGCCTCCCGCGGTGCGGGCACGGGCGAAGGAGAGCTGGAGATGTTCACGCGCCCGCGTGATACCCACGTAGAGCAGCCGGCGCTCCTCGGCCAGTTGCTCGGCGGTGGTGGCCATGGAGATGGGGAGCAGTCCGTCCGAGAGCCCCACGAGGAAGACGGCGTCCCACTCCAGTCCCTTCGCTGCGTGGATGCTCGCGAGCGTCACCCCGTCCGCGACGGGAGCATGCTGCGCGGCCGCCCTCTCCTCGAGTTCCTCCCGCAGGTCGGCCAGGGAGGCGCCGCGGCGGGCATACAGCTCGTCGGCCACCTGGACGAGGGCGTTGAGCGAGTCCCAGCGCTCCCGGGCCGCTCCGCGGCCGCTCGGCGGTGCGGGCGCCCATCCCACGCTGGACAGCGCCGTACGCACCTGGTCGGGCAACGCCTCGGTGCTGTCCACCTTCGCGGCGGCGCGCAGGGCCACCATGGCGGCCTTCACCTCGGGGCGGGCGAAGAACCTCTCGCCGCCACGGACCTGGTAGCCGAGTCCGGCACCGCTCAGGGCGTCCTCGAAGGCCTCGGACTGCGAGTTCGTCCGATACAGCACCGCGATCTCGCGGAGGGGCACCCCCCTCGACACCAGTTCCCGGATACGCGCGACGACGCCGGCGGCCTCCGCCACGTCGTCGTCGTAGACCGCGAACCGCACCGGCTCCGACGACGGACGTTGGGCCTGGAGGGCGACTGCGCCCGGGAGCATCCGCCCCGCCCGGGAGGTGAGGAGGCGATTCGCCAGGGCCACGACCTGCGGGGTCGAACGGTAGTCGCGCCGGAGTGCGACCACCCGCGCGCGGGGATGCCGCTCCCGGAAGCCGGCCAGGTACTGGGGACTGGCGCCGGTGAACGAATAGATGGTCTGGGACACGTCCCCGACCACGCAGAGGCTGTCACGCCCGCCGAGCCACAGCTCGAGGAGCCGCTGCTGCAGCGGGGACACATCCTGGTACTCATCGACGACGAAATGCCGGTAGCGCCGTCTGACCTCTGCCGCGATGTCGTCCCTCTCGGCCAGGATTCCCACGGTGAGGAGCAGCACGTCCTCGAAGTCGATGACCGCACGCTCGCTCTTCACGTCCTCGTACGCCCGCATCAGTGCTGCGACGGTCGCCACCTCGTACCCGCCGGGCTCCGGGCGCCCCGCCGCCACCGCCCGGCGCGGATAGTCCTCGCTGGTGACCATGCTGACCTTGGCCCACTCGATCTCCGCCGCGAGGTCACGCACCAGCACCTTGTCCGCGGAGAGCCCCAGGCGGGTGGCCGCCTCCGCCACCAGGGGGGCCTTGTGCTCCTGGATGCGGGGAAGGACGCCGCCCACTGCCTGGGGCCAGAAGTACCCGAGCTGCCGCAGTGCGGCGGAATGGAATGTCCGTGCCTGCGCCGCCGGTACCCCCAGGTCGCGAAGGCGTGACCGCATCTCCCCGGCGGCCCGGGCCGTGAACGTTACAGCGAGCAGCTCGTGGTGACCCCACGCGCCCGTCCGGATGCCATGGGCGATGCGGTGGGTGATGGCCCGGGTCTTGCCCGTGCCGGCTCCCGCGAGGACGCACAGCGGGCCCTCCAGGCACGTGGCGACGACCCGCTGGTCGTCGTCGAGGGCAGAGAGCGCGTCGTCGATCACCCGCCCATTGTCCCCCGGCTCACTGACAGGCGGCCGGCACCGGCCCGCCGAACCAGTCCTCCAGCAGGGCCCGCGCCACCGAGGCCGGGCCCGGGAGCGTGAGACGGCCGCCCCTGACCTCCTCGGCGAGTTCGGCCCGGGAGAAGAATCGGGCGGCCTCGATCTCGATTCTATCCACGGAGGGTTGGGGCCGACCCGCGACACGGGCCGTGAAGGCGACCATCAGCGAGCGGGGGAAGGGCCACGGCTGGGAGCCGCGGTAGGTGACCTCGGTCACCTCCACGCCCACCTCCTCGCGGACCTCGCGCGCCACCGCGCGCTCGAGGGACTCCCCCGGCTCGACGTATCCGGCCACCATCGACCAGCGACCACGCGGGAAGTGGGCGGCGTGGGCGAGCAGCAACCGATCGGCGTCGTCGACGACCGCCATGATGACGGCCGGATCCGTCCGCGGATGATGGTCGAGGGCGCAGGTGTGACAGTGGCGGATCCACCCCGCCGCGATGGTCTCCGTCTCGTGGCCGCACCGGGGGCAGCGGGGGTGGAGCCGGTGCCAGTTCGCCATCGCCACGGCGGGCACTGCTACGGACCGCTCCGCCGGCGCCATCTCGTGCATGACCGTTCGCAGATCGTGGTAGCTGTGCCCCGGCAGTCGGGAACCCACCGCGAGCACGTGGCCCCGGCCGGCATCGTCCCTGCCGAGGTAGACCAGCACCCCGTGGCCCGGGGCGAGGCTCGGGCCGGGCAGCACCTCGAGCCGCCCGTCCCGGAGGGCGATGTGGCCGACGTCGTCCGCGAGCAACACCTGAGTCTCCTCGCGGGCGAGCAGCTCCTCCAGCAGCCGGGGCCGCATCCGTCCCGCGGTGTCCGGGTCGAGGGTCGAGGAGGCGAGGGGCAGGTGGAGGATCATGCGGCCGTCCGCCGCGTGCCGTTCACGGTTCCCTGACCGAGGACGCGCGACCCCCGGTACACGACGGCGGACTGCCCGGCCGCCAGCCCCCGCACCGGTGTGGAGAGGTCGACCCGCAGGGCGTCGCCCGTCCGGGTCACCTGACAGGGCAGCGGCGCACCGTGGGCCCGCACCTGTACCTCGGCCTCCATCACGGCGGTGGCGGGAGCGTCATCCGCCAGCCAGACGACGCCGTCGGCCGTGAAGCTGTCCACCGACAGCAGCGCCGCGGGGCCCACCACCACCGTGTTGGTGGCCGGTTTCACCTCGACGACGTACCGCGGCGCGCCGTCCCTGGCCGGCCTCGGGAGCCGCAGGCCCCGCCGCTGGCCCACGGTGAAGGCGTACGCCCCCGTGTGCTCGCCGACCTCGTTGCCCGACTCGTCGACGATGGGCCCGGGCGTGGAGCCCAGCCGGGACCGCAGAAAGCCCTGGGTGTCCCCGTCCGCGATGAAGCAGATGTCGTAGGAGTCCGGCTTGCCCGACACCGGGAGCCCCCGGCTCGCGGCCTCCCCTCGTACCACCGTCTTCGAGTCCACGTCCCCCAGCGGGAAGAGTGCCCGCGCGAGCCGGTCACGACCCATCACCGCGAGGACGTAGGACTGGTCCTTCGCGAGGTTGGCCGCCCGGTGCAGCTCGGGCGGGGACCCGATGACGCGCGCGTAATGGCCGGTGGCCACGGCGTCGAATCCCAGGGCGAGGGCGCGGTCGAGCAGGACGGAGAACTTGATGCGCTCGTTGCACCGCACGCAGGGATTCGGCGTGCGACCGGTGGCGTACTCCGAGAGGAAGTCGGCCACCACCAGCTCCTCGAACTCCTCCGCGAGGTCCCAGACGTAGAACGGGATGCCCAGCACGTCCGCGGCGCGCCGCGCGTCCGAGGCGTCCTCGATCGAGCAGCAACCCCGCGAACCGGTCCGGAACTCGGCGCGGCTCCGGGACAGCGCCATGTGCACGCCCACAACGTCATGGCCCGCGTCCACGGCACGGGCAGCGGCGACCGCGGAGTCAACTCCGCCCGACATGGCGGCCAGAACCAGCACGGGCCTCCCCTCTCCGCATCGTCACCCGGCGTTCCGTGCGCGACGGACGGCGTCGCCGATCACGCCGACGAAGGCCGCCACGTCCTCGCTGGTGGAGTCCCACCCGAGACTACAACGCAGGCCGGACCGACCGTGTTCCGCGGCGAAGCCCATCGCGAGCACCACGTGCGAGGGCTCCTGCACCCCGGCACGGCACGCGGAGCCCGCCGAGGCGGCGATACCGGCCCGGTCCAGGGCGAACAGCAGCGGGTCCGCGCGGACGCCCTCCAGCACGGCGTGGGCGATCGTCGGGAGCCGGAGCTCCTCCGGCAGGCCCGCGCCGCTCACATGCACGCCGCCCACCCCGACGAGAGCGCGGATGAGTTCGTCGCGCAGCGCGCGGAGGCGCACCATCTCACTCGCCATCGACGTCACCGCGATCTCCAGGGCGGTGGCCAGCGCCACCGCACCGGCGACATTCGCCGTCCCCCCGCTCCGCTCGTGACTGCCGTCCCGGACCAGGGAGTCGAGCGTGACACCCCGCCGGACGAGGAGCGCACCGATCCCGGCCGGCGCGCCGACCTTGTGCCCGGACAGGCTGAGGAGGTCCACGCCAGCGCCGTCGACGTCGACCGGGACGTGTCCCACGGCCTGCACCGCGTCCGTGTGGACGAGCGCCCCGCATCGCCTGGCCCGCTCGACGACGTCGGCCACCGGCTGCAGGACACCGGTCTCGTTGTTCGCCCACATCACGGAGACGAGAGCGGTGGTCTCGTCGATGGCGGGGAGCGAGTCGGCCAGGACGATCCCCGTGGAGTCGACGGGGAGCGTGCGGCGAACGAAACCCTCGGCCTCCAGCGCCGCGGCCGCGCCCAGCACGGCGGGGTGCTCGATGGCACTGACCACCACCACGTCGCGGCCGAGAGTCCGGCGGCGTGCGCGGCCCCCGCCGATGACGGCTACGGCGTCGGCCTCCGTCCCGCCGGAGGTGAGGATGACCCCGGCGGGATCGGCCCCCAGGAGCGCGGCGATGCGTTCACGTGCCTCCTCGAGCCTGCGCCGTGCTCGCCGGCCGGCCGCGTGGACCGAGGAGGCGTTGCCGGTGTGCCGCAGCTCCTCACGGTACGCCTCCGCCGCCTCGGGCCGGACGGTGGTGGTGGCGGCGTGGTCGAGGTAGTGCATCACCGGCGCAGGGCGGCGAGGACCTGCGGCAGCACCTCGTTCAGGTCGCCCACGACCCCGAAGTCGGCGATCTCGAAGATCGGCGCGTCGGGATCGGAGTTGACAGCGACCACCACCTCCGCCGCCTGCATCCCGGCAGTGTGGTGCACGGCGCCCGAGATCCCCACGCCGATGTACAGCCGGGGCGCGATCATCGTGCCCGTCTGGCCGATCTGGGCGCTGTGGTCGATCCAGCCCTCGTCCGTGGCCACCCGGGTGGCGCCCACCGCGCCTCCCAGCCGATCGGCCAACGCCTCGACGAGCGAGAAGTCGCCGGCCACGCCGCGACCTCCCGCCACCACGACCCGCGCCTCGTCGAGCGGCGGACGGCCGGAGCGGTCACGTTCCTGCCGCGAGACGAGGGTGAGGGCGCGCGCCGGCACGGAGTAGTCGGCTGTCATCCATGTCACGTCAACATGGTCCACGGGGGCCGGCCGCGCCACCACGGACGACGGCTTGATCGCGATGATCGGCAGGCCGCGCTCCACGGTGCACTCGGTGAGCCAGTTGCCGGCCAGGACCGTCTTGCTGGCGATGATGCGGCCGCTCTCGAGGCGCAGGCCCGTGGCGTCCACCACCGCGCCGGAGCCGAAGGCCACCGCCAGTCGCGCGGCGACCGCCTTTCCCGCGAAGGAGGACACGAGCACCACGGCGTCCGGTGCGAGCGCCCGCACGGCGCCCGTCACGGCGTCAGCCGCTGCCGCGGGCTCGAGCGGGCGATCCTGGAGGTCCACCGCCACCACTCCGCCCACGCCGAACCTCGCGAGCCCCTCCACGTCGGGCTCGCCGAGGCTCACCGCGGTCACGGTTCCCACGTCCCGAGCTGCGGTGATGGCCTCGGCGTGGGCGGGTCCCACCGTCGATGGCACGACGACGGCGATCCGGGTCATGCCAGTCCCCTCTCGACGAGCCACCCGGCGAGCTGCGCCCCGCCGTCCCCGGTGTCGACGACGATCGTGCCGTTCCTCCGGAGCGGGCGGCGGTGCGCGCTGACGAGGGCGACAGCGGGCCGCAGCTCCTCCGGCCGGATGTCGAGGTCGTGGAGGCTCCAGGCGCGTACGGGCCTGCGGCGGGCGGCCATCATCGTGCGCGCGTTGGGGATGCGGGGTTGATTGGCCTGATCCGTGACCGAGACCAGGGCGGGCAGCCCCGTCTCCCAGGTCTCCACCGCCTCGCCGATTGTGCGCGTGACCGTGATTCTCTCGCCGTCACTCCGGATCGCCGCTGCGAGGGTGAGGGCGGGCAGCGCCAGCTCGGCCGCGAGCGCGTCCGGCACCATCGAGGTCAGGCCGTCCATGGTGGCCATGCCGGTGACGACGAGGTCCACCGGCGCCTCGGCGGCGAGGCGGCGAATGGCCGCACCGAGGACGCGGGCCGTGGCGACGACGTCGGCACCGGCGAGGCGGTCGTCGGCGACGTGGACGGCGTCCCCGGCCCCCATCTGGAGGGCACGCCGCAGCGCGTCCACCGCCGACGCCGGTCCCATGGTGAGGGCCGTCACCGACCCCCCGTGCTGGTCCGCGAGCGTGACCGCGGCCTCGACCGCATTCTCATCCAGTTCGTTCAGCACGTCCTCCGGCCCCCGGACGACGCGGCCGTTCTCGATGCGCCTGTCCGAGGTGATGTCGGGCACGTGCTTGACACACACGACGATCCTCACCCCCCAAGGGTGCCACCAGACCCCCTGCCCGGACCAAACCGAGGACCTTCGTCCCAGGATTGGCAACGGGCGGCAACCCGACGCTGCGTCGCGAGCTGCCATCAGGGATGCGGTTTAATACTGGGGTGCTGTACGTCGAAGCTGCTCCGCGGCCCGTCGCCACCGCAGCCGCGGACATGCACCGCATGGGCGTCCACCCGGTGGGCGACGGCGTCGACGTCGCCGTGGTGGCATCGCGCGCCACCCGGGTGGACGTCTGCTTCTTCCACGATGGCGTGGAGGTCAACCACACCCTCATCGGGCCGACGCTCGGCATCTGGCACGGTCACATCCGCGGGATCCGGCCGGGCACCCACTACGGCTTTCGCGTGTGGGGACGGTGGAACCCCCAGGCCGGGCTGCGCCACAACCCCGCGAAGCTCCTGATCGACCCCTACACCCGGGCCCTCGACGGCTCCGTGATCCACGGTCCCCACATCTACGACTACAACTGGCACGGCGCCGCGCCCGGCTATCCGCACACCCCCTCGACCCTGGACTCGGCGCACCACACCGCACGATCGGTGGTGGTCGACTCCCCCTTCTCCGCCTACTCCACGCGGCCGCGCCACCCCTGGGACACGACCGTGATCTACGAGGCCCACGTCAAGGGCCTGACGATGCGGATGCCCGGGATGCCCGACCACCTGCGCGGCACCTACGCCGGGCTGGCGCACCCCTTCACGATCTCCCACCTCCAGCGCCTCGGCGTCACCGCACTCGAGTTGCTGCCCGTCCACGCCAAGATGCCCGAGCCATCCCTCACCATGACTGGCAGAACGAACTACTGGGGCTACAACACCCTCGCCTTCTTCGCACCGGAGCCCTCCTACGCCACGGCCGCGGCCCGGGCGGCGGGCGGCCAGGCGGTGCTCGACGAGTTCAAGGGCATGGTCCACCTGCTGCACGAGGCCGGGATCGAGGTCATCCTCGACGTCGTCTACAACCACACCTGCGAAGGCGGCACCGGTGGCCCGACGTTGTCCTTCCGGGGTCTCGACAACCCGACGTACTACCTGCTGGGTGACGACAACAGCTACCTCGACTACACCGGCTGCGGCAACACGATGGACTTCCGCCACACCAGGGCGGTCCAGCTCACCCTCGACTCGCTGCGGTACTGGGTGTCGGAAGTGGGAGTGGACGGCTTCCGGTTCGATCTCGCTGTCACGCTCGGGCGGCACCAGGAGCATTTCACGCCCTACCACGCCTTCCTCGTCGCCCTCACCACGGATCCCGTCCTGCGGGACACCAAACTCATCGCCGAGCCCTGGGACCTCGGGCCCTACGGGTGGCGCACCGGGCAGTTCCCCCCTCCCATGGGGGACTGGAACGACCGGTTCCGGAACTCGGTCCGGACCTACTGGCTGTCCGATGCCGCCGCGCTGTCCAAGGGCAGCGTGGGCCAGTCCTCGGCGGACCTCGGGTACCGCCTCGCGGGATCCGCTGACCTCTTCGGCCACGGCGAGGTCCCCGGGGGCCGGTCGCCGCTCGCCTCCATCAACTTCGTGACAGCCCACGACGGGTTCACCGCCCTCGACCTCGTCAGCTACGACCGCAAGCACAACGAGGCCAACGGCGAGGACAACAGGGACGGCACCAACGACAACCGCTCCTGGAACCACGGCTCCGAGGGCATCCTGACCAACGAGGACCCGAACGCGGTCATTCTGCCGCTCCGGCGTCGCTCCATCCGGAACCTGCTCGGAACCCTCCTCGTGTCCGCCGGCACCCCCATGCTGCTCGGCGGCGACGAGATCGGACGCACCCAGCAGGGCAACAACAACGCCTACTGCCAGGACAACGAGATCTCGTGGGTGAACTGGGAGCTCGAGCCATGGCAGGAGGATCTGTTCGCCACGGTCTCCCACCTGATCCGGCTGCGACGGGAGCATCCCGCCCTGCGGCCCACCCGGTTCGCGTCCGGTCGGCCGCTCGGCGAGGACGATCTGCCGGACCTGTCCTGGTATGACAAGGACGCACGCCAGAAGGACGCCCACACCTGGCACGATCCCCACCAGCGCGTCATCCAGCTGCTCCGTTCGGGGTATCCGAACGGGAGGGACTCGCTCGTGGTGATCAACGGGGCTCTCGAGACTGTCCAGGTGCGCATACCCAAGGGACGGGGCCTGAACTACGCCCTCGTGTGGGACTCCGAGTGGGAGCGGCCGGAGCTGGATCCCGACACGGTCGCACCCGGTGAGTCGGTGACGGTCGAGGCGCTG
>JALHDK010000034.1:12926-15144 GCA_022838965.1 Actinomycetales bacterium
GTCCATCGGCCGCCCGTCGGGCGGTTTCCCTGACAGGAAGGGGTGAGCGTGGGGAGCGAGCGCCCGTACGACACCAGCGAGCAGAACGACGTCGACCTTTCCGAGACGACCTCGGCCGATTCGCTGGAGCGAACACGGCGGCGGTCCGCCGAGATCGAGGCCGAGATCGCCGCGAACCCCTCGCGATTCCGGGTCCTCACGGGTGACCGGCCGACCGGCCGGCTGCACATCGGCCACTACTTCGGATCGCTGGCGAACCGGGTGCGCCTGCAGGAAGCGGGCGTGGATTCGTTCCTGGTGGTCGCCGACTACCAGGTGATCTACGACCGCGACGGCGTCGGCGACATCCAGGACAACGTGCTCAACGCCCTGGCCGACTACCTCGCGATCGGCATCGATCCCGCACGCACGACGATCTTCACCCACTCCTCGGTCCCCGCGCTCAACCAGCTGCTCCTGCCCTTCCTCTCCCTGGTGAGCGATGCGGAGCTCCGGCGCAATCCCACCGTGAAGGACGAACTCGAGAGCTCCGGACGCCCCATGACGGGCCTGATGCTCACCTTTCCGGTCCACCAGGCCGCCGACATCCTGTTCTGCAAGGCAAACCTCGTTCCGGTCGGGAAGGACCAGCTGCCCCACATCGAGCAGACCCGCGTCATCGCCCGGCGGTTCGATGAACGCTACGGCCGCGCCATCCCCACCGAGCCGGTGTTCCCGCAACCGGAGGCGCTCCTGTCGGCCGTGCCCCTGCTCCTCGGCATGGACGGCACGAAGATGTCCAAGTCCCGGAACAACACGATCGAGTTGGGGATGGACGCGGACACCACCGCACGGATCATCCGGAAGGCCGTCACGGATGCCGACAGGCACATCACGTTCGATCCCGTCGGGCGTCCCGAGGTGTCCAACCTGGTGCTCCTGGCGGCCCTGTGTCTGGACCGCGACCCGGCGGTCATCGCGGACGAGCTGGGCGACGCCGGCGGCGGCGGCCTGAAGAGGCTCGTCACCGACGCCGTCAACGAGAAGTTCGCGCCGATCCGGGCGCGACGTGCCGACCTCCTCGCCGACCCGGCAACCTTGTGGCAGGTGCTGCGGGACGGCAACGAGCGGGCCCGGGCCGTCGCCGACGCGACCCTCGATGACGTGCGCACGGCGATGCAGATGGTGTACTGACACCAGGGGCCCCACGGCAGTCCGCCGCGGGGCCCCCTGGAACGGTCTCAGGACCGGGCGTTCGCCACCAGCCCCATCTCCGTCGGCGAGGCGAGCATCCGGTGGAACGGAACCACCCGGACCGTGTAGCCGAACGGGCCGGACACCTTCAGCTCGTGGGACAGCTGGAAGAGGTACCGGCCGCCCTGCAGGGCCTGGGCGAGCGGGATCTCGACGACCCGGAAGCTCGTGAGGGTGTCGTCGTCGCCCACGCGACCGTAGACCAGCTGGACCTGGACGTCGGAGGGCTGGAGTTCACCCAGCGCCACCAGCGCGTTCAACGAGAAGGTGTCGCCGATCTGGACCTCGTCGGGCAGGCCCTCCGCCTCGACGTGCTCCACGCGCACCTCGGACCAGTGGGCGCGCACGCGGGACTTCCACGCCGCCAGCTCCTTCGCACCGGCGAAGTCGCTGTTCATCATCCGGTAGGACGCCGCCGTCGGAGTGTAGAGCTGCTCCACGTAGTCGCGGACCATCCGCGTCGCCTGGACCTTCGGCCCGAGATTCGCCAGGGTGTGGCGCATGTTCGCGACCCACCGCCGGGGGATGCCGTCGTCGTCGCGCTCGTAGAAGCGCGGCGCCACGACGTTCTCGATGAGGTCGTAGAGGGCGGCCGCCTCCAGCGCGTCGCGGCGTCCCGGGTCGTCGACGCCGTCCGCTGTCGGGATCGCCCACCCGTTCTGGCCGTCGTACATCTCGTCCCACCAGCCGTCCAGGATGGAGAGGTTGAGCGCGCCGTTCAGGGCGCACTTCATCCCCGAGGTGCCGGAGGCCTCGAGCGGGCGCAGCGGGTTGTTGAGCCAGACATCGCACCCGGGCATGAGGATCTGGGCCATGGCGATGTCATAGTTCGGCAGGAAGGCGATGCGATGACGCACGCCCTCCGAGTCCGCGAACTGGACCAGCCGCTGGATGAGCCCCACGCCCTGCTCGTCGGCGGGGTGCGACTTGCCGGCAACGATGATCTGGATGGGGCGTTCGGGATCGGTGAGCAGCGCCCGGAGCT
>JALHDK010000261.1 GCA_022838965.1 Actinomycetales bacterium
TCGATGGAGCAGCACGCGGCCATCGGCCTGTAGCGTCCCGACGCCGTCGCGCGCTTCGAGTCGCTCTCCGGTATCGACCCGGTAGAGGCCCACGTAGACCTCATAGTCACCGCGGGGCAGGTCCTCTGGCAGCGCCAGGCCGTGCTCGTCGCGGACGTAGCTCCCCGGGGTCCACGTGTTCGTCGGAAAGAAACCGTAGACCGGCACGCCATCGCCCTGCGCGACCAGGGCATTGTCGCGAGATACAAGGTGCACCAGCACGTGATAGTCCTCTGACACCGCCCGCGAAGCGGACCAGAGCAGCGCGACACGCACCCACGCACCCGGCGCGGCGCGATCGGGCGCATCGTAGCCCAGAAGGGTGAACTGGGGCGTGTCGGTGGACCCGAAGGTCGCCGTCACGTCGTAGTCCATTGCGATCGGCTGCGCACTCACATCCGGCGGGTTCGTCACCGTCGCCAGGACCATCCCATAGCCAGCGGCAGCCGCACTCCCTGAGACATCGACGGACCTGCCGCTGGGCTCCGTCAGCGAGACTGCGACAACGTAATCCCCCTGGGGAAGGCTCTCGGGCGGATGGAGCACGACCTCCTGCGCCAGGCGGGCTTCGTCCTCGAGCGCCACACCTGCGGGCACCAGAGGCGGCGCGGCGTGCGCCCAGACCGTGTCCGTCGCCTGGTCCACAAGTCGGACGGCGACGTGCAGCGTCTGATAGGGTCTCCCGGGCACGTCATCCCACAACAATGTGAGGTGCAAGGGCTCGTCAGGGCCGATGCGCGAACTGCTCGCGCGGAATCCGCGCAGTACGACGGCATCGGTCAGGAACCTCGCCGGCGCTGCCACCATCGGTTGCCCGTCGGTAGCGATCGGCGTATACGCAAAAAGAACTGAGCCCCCGGCGGGTGTCCCGCCAAGGTGCCAAGCCTCCACGGCTCGGTAACGCGCGAGGAACCAGGGTTGGGCCGCTGCCCCATCCCAGGCGATCCCATCCTCGGCCAACACATAGTCGGGGCGCCCATCATCCACCGCACGGAGCAGTGCAAGAGCGTCGGTCGTCGCCGGAAGGGTCTGCACGGTTCGTTCGCCAAAGCAGCGCCCGGCCGCTTCGGCAACGGCGATGCTCTCCTGCGGCAGCGCGTTCGCCTCCAGCCACGTTGCTGCCTTGCGATACGCCGCATCACAGGAGCGCGCAGACCGACATCCGGCGCCCTGGAGCAGGATCGCCATCACCAAGACCCCCGCCTTCAGACCATTCACGCCGCCGATTCTACCGCCTATGCCAGTCCCGGCAACCAGCGACTACGCGCCCTTCCGGTGTAGGGCGGCTCTCCGTTTCCGGGCGGCCTGACCCGCCCACCACCGAGGGCATGCGGGGCTGTCGCAGCAGTGGAAGGCTTCCCTTCGCAAGGTTTCCGCACCTTGCGAAGGGTTCCGAAGTTGGCGCAGTTGTGCGCTCGGAACCCTTGCCAGGGCAAGGCCCGCGTACCGCAGGCTGCCGTGCAGGCCTGAAATCCGATAGCACTGGGAGCATGCGGTCAGAACCGGCGGTCAGAACCGGCGGTCAGAACCGGCGCCCCGAACCGGACACCCGCCACCATCGCACATTCTGTGCTACCATAGCGCCACACTACCATAGGGAGGAGCCAACGATGATGAAAGCCGTTCGCGTCCACGAGTTCGGCGGACCCGAGGTCCTGCGCTACGAGGAGGTCCCGATTCCAGAGCCCGGGCCCGGCGAGGTCCGCATCCGCATCGAGGCATCCGGCGTCAACTTCGTCGACACCTATCAGCGCACCGGCGCCTACAAGGGCGCGCTCCCCTTCACGCTCGGGATGGAAGGCGCGGGCGCCGTCGATGCCGTCGGCGAGGGCGTCACGTCAGTTCAGACGGGCGACCTGGTCGCCTACGCCATGACGCGCGGCAGCTACGCCGAGTACGCTGTCGTTCCCGAGCACGTCCTGGCACGCGTGCCCGCCTCCAGCAACGCCCGCCAGGCAGCCGCGGTCATCCTCCAGGGGATGACGGCCCACTTCCTGGCGACGTCCACCTTCCCGCTCCGCGAGGGACACATAGCGCTCATCCACGCCGCGGCAGGCGGCGTCGGTGGGCTGCTCGTCCAGATCGCCAAGCGCCATGGCGCCACGGTGCTGGCCACTTGCTCAACCGAGGAGAAGGCCGCGCGCGTGCGCCGGCTGGGAGCCGATGCCGTCATCCGCTACACCGAGGTCGACTTCGAGACCGAGGTAAGGCGCCTGACCGGAGGCGCCGGCGTGCACGTCGTCTACGATGGTGTAGGACAGGCCACCTTCATGAAGGGGC
>JALHDK010000035.1 GCA_022838965.1 Actinomycetales bacterium
GGTGGTGGGTGGGGGGCAGCCGCGGATGCACTCAGGGCGCTTACC
This sequence comes from Actinomycetales bacterium, assembly GCA_022838965.1. Next base: position 46 of record JALHDK010000035.1, read on the forward strand.
GACGGTTTGGCGGGGCTGAAGGCGTCGGTTGGGGACGCCGGTGGTGGGTGGGGGGCAGCCGCGGATGCACTCAGGGCGCTTACCGACGGTTTGGCGGGGCTGAATCCTGGCACGGAACAAGAAGAGGGGCCCTCGGATCCTGCATCTCTGCAGGTCAGGGGCCCATGCTAGCTGGTGCCCCGAACAGGACTCGAACCTGCGACCTTCTGCTCCGGAGGCAGACGCTCTATCCGCTGAGCTATCGGGGCTGTGCCTCGGCAATCCTACCAGTGTCGCCGCGCACGATTGACCGCAGCCGGGCCGCCGGCCCGGGGCCGGTGCGGACGTCCGCCCGCGCCTGACGACCGGTGGCGGCCGAGGATGCCGGCTGACCGTAAACTGGCGCGGTGACCCCCCAGCAACTCGCCGAAGCCATCCGCGCCGCCATTCTCGACGCCGTCGCGCGGGGCGAACTGGACGTCGCCGTCGAGGACGTCCCCGAGGTCCGCGTGGAGCGCCCCCGGCAGCGCGAGCACGGCGACTGGGCCTCGAACATCGCGATGCAGCTCGCGAAGAAGGCGCGGATGAATCCCCGCGAGCTGGCGTCCCGCCTGGCCGCGGCGCTGCGCGAGGTCCCGGGTGTGGCCGCGGTCGACGTCGCCGGCCCCGGTTTCCTGAACGTCCGGCTCTCCGCCGGCGCGGCGGGCGAACTCGCCCGCGAGATCGTCCAGGCGGGCGCCGCCTACGGCCGCACCCGCACCCTCGCGGGGCATGTGGTCAACCTCGAGTTCATCTCGGCCAACCCCACGGGACCGCTGCACATCGGCCACACCCGCTGGGCCGCGCTCGGGGACGCCCTCGTCCGCCTGCTCCGCGCTGCGGGTGCGGACGTCACTCCCGAGTACTACATCAACGACGCCGGCCTGCAGATGGACAAGTTCGGCGAGTCGATCCTCGCGCGCGCCCTCGGCGAGGAGGTCCCCGAGGGTGGCTACGCCGGCGAGTACATCACCGATCTCGCCGTCCTGATCCGTGCCGAGCGCCCCGACATCCTCACCATGCCGCGCGAGAAGGCGATCGCCCTCGCCCGGGACGAGGGCTACCGCCTCCAGATGTCGGAGATCCGCCAGACCCTTGCCGCCTTCAATGTCCACTTCGACGTGTGGTTCTCCGAGCGTGAACTCCACGAGTCGGGGGCCGTGGCCCGCGCCGTCGAGCGGCTGCGCGAGCAGGGCCACGTGTACGAGGCCGACGGCGCGGTGTGGCTGCGCACCACCGACTTCACCGACGACAAGGATCGCGTCCTCATCCGCAGCGACGGCCAGCCCACCTACTTCGCCGCCGACGCCGCCTACTACCTGTCCAAGAAGGACCGCGGCTTCCCCGAGAAGATCTACCTGCTCGGCGCGGACCACCACGGCTACGTCAACCGCCTGAAGGCGCTCGCGTCCTGCGCCGGGGACGATCCCGAGGTGAACATCGAGGTGATGATCGGCCAGCTCGTGAACGTGGGCGGCGCGAAGATGTCCAAGCGGGCGGGCACGATCGTCGAGCTGCGAGACCTCATCGACTGGATCGGATCGGACGCCGTGCGCTACACGCTCGCGCGGTACCCAGCGGATTCGCCGCTGACGATCGACGGGGAGAAGCTGCGTGAGCAGAACATGGACAACCCCGTCTACTACGTCCAGTACGCCCACGCGCGGATCCGCAACGTGGCGCGCAACGCGGCGGCCCACGGCGTGCGTCGCGAGGACGCGTTCCGCCCGGAACTCCTCGACGACGAGACCGAGGCCCAGCTCCTCGGCAAGCTCGCGCAGTTCCCCGGCGTCGTCGCCCTCGCGGCCTCGCTGCGCGAACCGCACCGCATCGCGCGCTACCTCGAGGACCTCGCCGCCGCCTACCACAAGTGGTACGACACCTGCCGGGTCACACCCCGGGGTGACGAGCCGGTCGACGACGCCCACCGCACCCGCCTGTGGCTCAACGACGCCACGGGCCAGGTGATCGCCAACGGCCTCGCCCTGCTCGGCGTCTCGGCGCCAGAGCGGATGTGACGGCCCGGGCGCGGCACCCACTAGGCTCGTCCTCATGTCACAGCAGGAAGTCCGCCTGTCGGTGCTCGGCGCCGGGACGGTTGGTTCGCAGGTCATCCGCCTCCTCGGCGAGCGCGCCGAGGACTTCGCGCAGCGCTCGGGTGCCCGCCTGGTGATCACCGGCATCGGCGACCGGCGGCCGGCCTCGGACCAGCCCGACTGGATCGACCCCGCGCTCGTCACCCCGGACCTCCCCAGCCTCGTCCGGGATGTCGATCTCGTGGTGGAGCTGCTGGGCGGCATCGAGCCGGCGCGCACCCTGGTACTGCAGGCCATGGCGAACGGTGCGTCCGTGGTCACCGCGAACAAGGCCCTCCTCGCCACCCACGGTCCCGAGCTCTTCGAGGCGGCCGCCCGCGCGGACGTGGACCTGTACTACGAGGCGGCGGTCGCGGGGGCGGTGCCCGTGGTGTACGCCCTGCGGGAGTCCCTCGCCGGCGACACCGTCACCCGCGTCCTCGGCATCGTCAACGGCACCACCAACTTCATCCTCGACGAGACGTCTCGGGTATGCGGAGGCCGACCCGACGGCCGACGTCGACGGCCTCGACGCCGCGGCCAAGGCGGCGCTGCTCGCCTCCCTCGCCTTCCACACCCGGGTCGGCATCACCGACGTCAGCGTGGAGGGCATCCGCCACGTGACCCAGGCGGACATCGCCCAGGCGGCGGCGGACGGGTTCGCCCTCAAGCTGCTCGCCGTGTGCGACAGGGTGGGCGACGACGGCGTGTCCGTCCGTGTCCATCCCACCCTCGTCCCGCTCGCCCACCCCCTCGCCGCCATCCACGGCCCGTTCAACGCGGTTGTGGTTGAGGCGGAGGCGGCCGGTCGGCTCATGTTCTACGGCCGGGGCGCCGGGGGAGCGCCGGCGGCGTCGGCGGTGCTGGGCGACGTCGTCGCCGCGGCGGCGCACCGGGTGCACGGCGGCCGGGCGCCGCGCGAGTCCGCCTACGCGGCGCTGCGGGTGCTCGGTCCCGACGAGGTGCGCACCGCCCAGTCCGTGCGCCTGCGGGTGGCTGACGAGGTGGGCGTGCTGGCCACCGTCGCCGGGATCTACGCGCAGAACGGCGTGTCCATCGAGTCCGTGCGCCAGGTGCCCTCCGACCAGGACGCCATGATCACGATCATCAGCCATGTGGCCCGCGCGGGCGATCTTCGCCGCACGGTCGCGGACCTGCGCGGGTGCCCTGCCGTCCTGGAGGTGGTCGCGGTGACCGCGGTGGAGGCCGGCTGAATGGCGCGGCCATGGCGCGGGATCATCGCCGAGTATGGTGACCGGCTCCCGCATGTCGAGAACGTCGTCACCCTCGACGAGGGTGGCACCCCGCTGATCCGCGCGCCCCACCTTGAGGCACTTACCGGGGCGCAGGTGCACGTCAAGGTCGAGGGCGCGAATCCCACCGGCTCGTTCAAGGACCGGGGCATGACGATGGCGATCTCGCGCGTGGTGGACGAGGGCGTGACGCTCGTCGCCGCGGCCTCCACGGGCAACACGTCGGCCTCGGCCGCGGCGTACGCGGTGCGCGCGGGCATCGGGTGCGCCGTCATCCTGCCGGCCGGCAAGATCGCCGCCGGGAAGCTCGCCCAGGCCATCGTCCACGGCGCCACCCTCGTGGCGGTGGACGGGAACTTCGACGACTGTCTGCGCATCGTCCGCGAACTCACCGACTCCTACCCGGTGGCGCTCGTCAACTCGATCAACCCGTACCGGCTGCAGGGGCAGAAGACCGCGGCGTTCGAGATCGTCGACGTCCTTGGCGACGCTCCGGACATCCACGTGCTGCCCGTCGGCAACGCCGGCAACATCACCGCGTACTGGATGGGATACAACGAGTACGCCGGCCGGCTCACCGGGGCGAGCTTCGAGGAGTCCGCGCTGCGGCTGCCGCCGGTCGCCACCCGCACCCCCGCGATGTGGGGGGTGCAGGCCGAGGGTGCGGCCCCCCTCGTGAAGGGCGTGCCGATCGAGCACCCGGAGACGGTGGCGACAGCCATCCGGATCGGGAACCCCGCCTCCTGGGGTTTCGCAGTGGAGGCACGGGACTCCTCACACGGCTGGATCGACACTGTCACCGACGCCCAGATCCTCGACACCCAGGCCATGCTCGCCGCGAAGGTCGGCGTGTTCGTGGAACCGGCGTCGGCGGCGTCAGTCGCGGGCCTGGTCCAGGCGGCGGGGCGTGGTCTCGTCCCCGAGGGCGCGACGGTGGTGTGCACGGTGACCGGAAACGGGCTCAAGGACACGGCCACTGCCCTGGGGTCGCACACGGTGGAACCAACGGTCATCGCTCCCACCGTGGAGGCGGCCGTGCGGGTGCTCGGCCTCTGAACGGCTCGCCATGCGCCTGATCACCGACACCACCACGCTCACCGTGCCCGCCACCTCGGCGAATCTCGGCCCGGGCTTCGACGCCCTCGGCATCGCTCTCGAGCTGCGGGACCGGGTGACCGTCCGCGCCGTCGCGGGCGAGACGCGCGTGACGGTTCGCGGCGAGGGCGCGGGGACGGTGGCGCAGGGCGAGGACCACCTCGTCGTGCGGGCGATCCGGCTCGGCCTCGAGGTCGCGGGCGCCCCCCAGGCCGGGCTCGAGATCCTCTGCCACAACTCGATCCCGCACGCCCGGGGCCTGGGCTCCTCGGCGGCGGCGGTGGTGGTGGGGCTGGCGGCGGCCCGCGCCCTGGTGTCCGAGCCGGAGGCGCTGTCCGATGACACCATCCTGCAGCTCGCCACCGACATCGAGGGACACCCCGACAACGCCGCGCCCGCGGTGTACGGCGGCGCCACCCTCGCCTGGACGGACGACGGCGTCGCGAGAGCCGTCCCCCTGGAGGTGTCGCCCGAGATCACGCCGGTGGTCCTCATTCCCCCCGTGCGGGCGTCGACGACGACGGCGCGCGCCGCCCTGCCGCGCACGGTGTCCCACCGGGACGCGGTCTTCAACCTGCAGCGCGCCGCGTTGATGGTCGAAGCCCTCCGTCACCCCGAGTACCTGATGGATGCCACCGAGGACAGGCTGCATCAGCCCTATCGGAGGGCGGTCATGAGCGAGTCCCTCGAGGTGGTGGACGCTCTCCGGGAGCGCGGCGTGCCGGCGGTTCTCTCGGGTGCGGGGCCCACGGTCCTCGCCTTCGGGCGTCCGGATGACACGCTCGCCCAGGCGCTCGCGCGGCACGAGTGGCGCGTCATGGCACTGCCGGTGGCACAGGCCGGGGTGAAGGTCGTTCGCTGACGCCCGTTCGTGGCGCACGCCCGGTGGTGCTGCTACGCTTCAGGTGCACAACGCGATCCGACGCGATCGCCATCTTGGTGTGCGACCCAGAAGCCCCCCGTGAGGTACTGCTCGCGCACCGTGCGCTCATCCCTTTTCACTCACGGTCCACACCGGGAGAGGACATCCGTGACCCAGACCGTTGACGACCTGTCGACCAGGCGCATGGCCGAGCTGCAGGCGATGGCAGCCGAACTCGGCATCAGGGGCGTCTCGAAGATGCGCAAGGGCGATCTCATCGCCGCCATCGCCGCTGGTGGGGCGGCAGCCGCCGGCCCCGGCGCGCCGGAACCCGCGGACGAGGCGACGGAGCTCCCGCCCGCCGCGGGGGAGGGTGCGTCCGAACAGGAGCAGGTGGCCGAGGACCTGGGCGGCGGCGAGGAGACCGCCGCCGAATCCCGCACCGAGCGCACCCGGACGCGGCAGCGCGGACCGCGCCGCGCGAGCGCCCCGGCCGGAACGCCCTCCGTGCAGCACGACCACGAGCAGGCCAAGCTCGAACTGATGCGCGAACTGCAGGAGACCACGCGCGGCCTCGAGAGCCCGGAGCGTGCCCTTGAGGCCGTGGTGGATGCCGCCGAACGTCGCCGCGAGGAGAGCGAGGCCGCCCAGGGTGGGGCGCGCGACGTCGCCGCCCGCGACGACGTGCGTGGCAACCGCCGTCGCAGTCGGGACCGCAACCGGGACCGCAACCGGCGCCGCGACCCGCGCGTCCCGGGCGACGAGCCGGAGGTCGCCGACGACGACGTGCTCATCCCCGTCGCCGGTATCCTCGACATCCTCGAGAACTACGCGTTCGTCCGCACCTCGGGATACCTGCCCGGTCCCAACGACGTGTACGTGACGCTCGGCCAGGTCAAGAAGTACGGCCTGCGCCGCGGGGACGCCGTCACCGGCGCGGTCCGGCAGCCCCGCGAGGGTGAGGTGAACGCCCGCCAGCGGTTCAACGCGCTCGTCCGGCTCGACAGCGTCAACGGCATGAACCCCGAGGACGCCCGCATGCGCCCGGAGTTCGTCAAGCTGACCCCGCTGTACCCCCAGGAGATGCTGCGGCTGGAGACAACCCCCAAGGCCCTCACCCCGCGGCTCATCGATCTTGTCGCGCCTGTGGGGAAGGGCCAGCGCGGGCTGATCGTCGCACCGCCGAAGGCCGGCAAGACCATCGTCATGCAGCAGATCGCCAACGCCATCGCGGTGAACAACCCCGAGGTGCACCTGATGGTGGTCCTCGTCGACGAGCGGCCGGAGGAGGTCACCGACATGCAGCGCATGGTCAAGGGGGAGGTCATCGCCTCCACCTTCGACCGGCCCGCCACGGACCATACGATCGTGGCCGAACTGGCCATCGAGCGGGCCAAGCGCCTCGTCGAACTCGGGGGCGACGTCGTCGTCCTCCTCGACTCGCTGACGCGCCTCTCCCGCGCCTACAACCTCGCGGCCCCCGCGTCCGGGCGCATCCTCTCCGGCGGGGTGGACGCCTCCGCCCTCTACCCGCCCAAGAAGTTCTTCGGCGCGGCCCGGAACATCGAGGGGGGCGGCTCGCTGACGATCATCGCCTCGGCGCTGGTGGAGACCGGGTCCAAGATGGACGAGGTGATCTTCGAGGAGTTCAAGGGCACCGGCAACCTCGAGCTGCGTCTCTCGCGGCAGCTCGCCGACAAGCGGATCTTCCCCGCGGTGGACGTGAACGCCTCCGGCACCCGGCGGGAGGAGCTGCTGCTGCAGCCGGAGGAGCTGAAGATCATCTGGCGGCTGCGGCGCATCATGGGCGGCCTCGAGAAGGAGGCCGCGATCGAGCTGCTGCTGAACAAGCTGCGTGAGACCCAGTCCAACGCCGAGTTCCTGCTGGCCGTCCAGCGCACCACGCCCGGGGCCAAGGACGAGATGGGCGAGATCACCATCGGCTGAGACCACCGACTTTGGAGCGTTGCCTCCACTGGTGGCAGAATTGACCGTCGGTCCCGGTTCACGCCCGTCGACGGGGCGACCCGGGACGCCGAGACAAGGAGAACCCCATGAAGCAGGGAATCCACCCTGAATACAACGTGACGAAGGTGACCTGCACCTGTGGCAACACCTTCACCACCCGTTCGACCGCCAAGGGTGGCGTCATCCACGCGGACGTCTGCTCCGCCTGCCACCCGTTCTACACCGGCAAGCAGAAGATCCTGGACACGGGTGGTCGTGTGGCCCGGTTCGAGGCGCGGTACGGGAAGCGCAAGTAGCTGTGCGGCAGCGCCGGCGGAGAGAGTGTTCTCCCCGCCGGCGCTGTTGCTGTCTGTGAGGACGCGATGACTGACGAGTTCGCTGCGGTCGAACCGCTGCTGGCGGAGCACGCGGAGCTGGAAGCCCGCATGTCGGATCCCGCCGTGCTCTCCGACCAGGCGCAGGCGCGCAAGGTCGGGCGCCGGTACGCCGAACTCGGGAGGGTGGTGGCCGCCTGGCGCGCGTGGCGGGCGGCCGCCGATGACCTGCAGGCGGCCCGCGAGCTGGCGGCGGAGGACGCGGACTTCGCGAGCGAGCTCCCCGCCCTGGTGGCCGCCGAGGCGGCGGCCGGGGAACGGCTGCGCGAGGTCCTCATCCCGCGGGACCCCAACGACGCCTCCGACGTCATCATGGAGATCAAGGCGGGGGAGGGCGGCGAGGAGTCCGCGCTCTTCGCCGCCGACCTGCTGCGGATGTACCTGCGGTACGCGGAATCCCGGGGCTGGTCCGTGACGGTGCTCTCCCAGACCTACTCCGACCTCGGCGGCTACAAGGACGTCTCGCTGGCGATCCGCTCCCGCGGCACCCCGACGCCGGAGGACGGCGTGTGGGCGCACCTGAAGTACGAGGGCGGGGTGCACCGCGTCCAGCGTGTCCCGGTGACCGAGTCCCAGGGCCGCATCCACACCTCGGCCGCCGGGGTGCTGGTCCTGCCGGAGGTGGAGGACACCGGCGAGGTGGATATCAACGAGAACGACCTGCGGATCGACGTCTACCGGTCATCCGGGCCCGGAGGCCAGTCCGTCAACACCACCGACTCGGCGGTGCGCATCACCCATCTGCCCACCGGGATCGTCGTCTCGATGCAGAACGAGAAGTCCCAGCTGCAGAACCGCGAGGCTGCCATGCGCGTCCTGCGCTCCCGGCTCGCGCAACTGCGCCGCGAGGAGGCCGAGGCCGCCGCGGCCGAGGCACGGCGCTCGCAGGTGCGGACCGTCGACCGTTCGGAGCGGATCCGCACCTACAACTTCCCGGAGAACCGCATCACGGACCACCGCACCGGGTACAAGGCGTACAACCTCGACGTGGTGCTGTCCGGCGCCCTCGACCCGGTGATCGACTCCGCCATCCAGCTCGACAAGGCCGAGCGGCTCAGGAACGTCGGCACGTGAGCACCATGGCGTCGCTGCTGCGGGAGGCCCGCTCCGCCCTCCGCGCGGCCGACGTGGATCCCGACGACGCCCTGCGCCTCGCCCGGCACCTCCTGCCCCGGTACACCACCCGGATGCTGGAACTGGTGGACGAGCCCCCACCGGGCTTCGCCGTCGACCTGCGTGCGGCGGTGCGACGGCGTGCGGCCCGCGAACCGCTGCAGCTCATCCTCGGCTCGGTGGACTTCCGGGGCACCACCATCGCGACGGCGGCGGGAGTGTTCATCCCGCGCTTCGAGACGGAACTCGTCTGCGGCGTCGCCGTGGCCGCTGCCCGCGAGGCGGTGGGGCGGCGGGGGAGCGCCCGCGTCGTCGACCTGTGCACGGGGAGCGGCGCGATCGCCGTCGCCCTCGCCCGCGAGGTTCCGGGGGTCGAGGTGTGGGCGGTGGACGTCTCGGCGGCCGCCCTTCAGCTCGCGGACCGGAACGCCGCCGCCGCGGGGGTGGTCGTCACGACCGTGGCCGCACGGGCCGGCGAGGCGTTGCCGGAGCTGTCCGGAGCCGTCGACGTCGTGGTGGCCAATCCTCCCTACATCCCGCCGGAGGGTGTGCCCCGCGACCCCGAGGTGCGGGAGTGGGACCCTCCGGCGGCGCTCTACGGCGGCGGCGCCGACGGCCTCGACGTGCCGCGCGAGGTGATGAGGGCGGCCCGGCGGCTCCTCCGTGACGGCGGTGTCCTTGTCATGGAGCACGCGGACCTCCAGGGGCCGGCCGTGCGGGCGGAACTCCGCGACCTCGGGGGCTTCTCCGGCGTGAGAACGCTGCAGGATCTCGCCGGCCGCGACCGGATGGTGCGCGCCACGCGCTCGCGGGAGGCCCCGGGGGTGGGAGACTGGCACCCGTGATCGTCTCCTACGCCCGGGACCCCGCGCAGGCTCTCGACGCCGCGGTCCGTGCGCTCGAGAAGGACGGCCTCGTGGTGCTGCCGACGGACACCGTCTACGGACTGGCCGCCGACGCCTTCTCGCCCACGGCCGTCGCCCGTCTGCTCGCCGCCAAGGGCCGCGGGCGTCAGACGCCGCCGCCCGTCCTCGTGGCGAACCCCGGCATGGTGAACGCGCTCGCGATCGACGTCCGGTCCGACGTCCGGGCCCTCATCGCCGCGTTCTGGCCCGGAGCCCTGACCGTCATCGTGCGCGCCCAGCCCTCGCTGTCCTGGGATCTGGGGGAGACGGCCGGCACGGTGGCGTTGCGCATGCCGGACAACCCCTGCGCCCTGGCCCTTCTCGAACGCTACGGCCCGCTGGCGGTGACGAGCGCCAACCTGGCCGGCCAGCCGGCGGCGCGCGAGGTGGCCCAGGCGGCCGAGTACTTCGGCCCCACCGTCGCGGTCTACATCGACGGCGGTCCGAGCCCCGGACCCGTGCCCTCCACGATCGTGGACGCGACCACGGTCCCGCTGCGGATCGTCCGCCACGGAGCGATACCACCGGAGCGACTGGCCGAGGTGGTGCCGGCGCTCGGGGACGCTGGTGCCACCGCCCCCGGAGACGAGAAGCCCGGGCCGTGAGGACGTATCTGCTGGTGATGGTGATCGCGGCGGCGGTCACGTTCATCACCACGCCGATCGCCCGCCAGCTCGCGCGGTACACCCATGCCATCACACCGGTACGGGAGCGGGACGTCCACACCACTCCGGTGCCGCGGCTGGGCGGCCTGGCGATGCTGACCGGTCTCGCGGTGTCGCTGCTCGTGGCCTCGCGGATCCCCTTCCTCACCCCGGTGTTCAGCGAGACCCGTGAGGCGGCGGGCCTCCTCGTCGCCGCCGTCGGCGTGACGGCCCTCGGCGTCGCGGACGACCTGTGGGATCTCGACTGGTGGGCGAAACTCGGCGGACAGGTGCTGGCTGGCCTGGTGCTCGCGTGGAGCGGAGTGCTGCTGGTGACCTTCCCGATCGCCGGTCTCACCATCGGGTCGACGCGGCTGTCGGTGATCGCGACCGTCTTCGTCGTCGTCACCACCGTCAACGCCGTCAACTTCGTGGACGGGCTCGACGGGCTCGCCGCCGGGATGATCGGAATCGGAGGCGTGGCCTTCTTCGCGTACACCTACGCGCTCACCCGGGTGAGCTCGCCGGAGAACTTCTCGTCCCTCGCGACCGCGATCCTCGCCGGGCTCGTGGGGGTGTGCGTGGGATTCCTGCCGCACAACTTCCACCGCGCCCGCATCTTCATGGGGGACTCGGGCTCGATGCTCCTCGGCCTCACCATCGCCGCGGCGACCATCATCGTCACGGGGAAGATCGACCCCACCCGCATCTCGCCGGGCCAGGCGATTCCGGTCTTCCTCCCCATCCTGCTGCCCCTGGCGGTCCTCGCGGTGCCCCTGCTCGACATGATCCTCGCCGTGGCACGCCGGCTGCGCGCCGGCCAGTCCCCGTTCCACGCCGATCGCATGCACCTCCACCACCGCCTTCTCGACCTCGGCCACTCCCATCGGGGCGCCGTGCTGATCATGTACCTCTGGACCGCGGTCCTCTCCTTCGGGGCGGCCTCCCTGGCGCTGTTCCCGACCGCGTGGGTGGCCGTGGCGACGGCGGCCGTGAGCCTCGCCGTCCTGCTGCTCACCCGCCGGCAGCTCTCACGCCACGCCTAAGCTGGGGGGATGGACGACACTGCGCGGGCGACCCGCACGATGTACCACACCATCCTCCGCCAGCTCGCGGTGCTGCTCGCGGTTCTGCTGGGGGCCGCGGTCGGGGTCGGGTGGCTCGTGGCGGGCGAGGCGGGGGTGTGGGGGGCTCTCATGGCAGTCGGGATCGCGGCCTTCTTCATGCTCACCACGGTGGTCCTCATGCTGGTGACGGCGGACAAGCCGCTGGAGATCGCCTCCGCGGCGTTCGTCGGGGGCTGGATCGTCAAGGTCCTCGCGCTCTTCGGCGTGCTGGTCGCCGTCCGGGACGCCGGCTTCTACCACCGCGGGGTGTTCTTCGGCGCGCTCGCGCTCGCCGTCGTGGCGGCCACGGCGATCGAGATGCGGGCGGCGGCCACCGCACGGGTCCCGAACACCGGGCCCGGAGCAGGTCACCGCTGATCCGGGCGTCGAATCCGTCGCCCCGAGGCCCCGGCTCGGCTACGCTCGAAAAGTCCACGCCTCACGTTGTCCGTGAGATCGGTATGCGAGATCCCGGGGGCCCTGTGTTCGCAGTCGCAGCAGCCGCACTCAGCCGAGCCGTCCTCCCAGCGGCGTCGGAGGACGGGGGAGGGGGCTTCCACGGCCCCACCATCGAGGACTTCTTCCCGCCCGCCATCTTCGGCGCGGGCACGATCTTCGAGTTCAACCGGATCAGCCTGGTCCGGGTGATCGCCACGATCGCCCTCGTGACACTGTTCCTGCTGGCAACGCGCAATGTGAGGCTGGTGCCGGGGAGAGGTCAGGGCATCGCCGAGATGGCTCTCGACTTCGTTCGCGTCAACATCTCCGAGGAGGTGCTCGGGAAGGAGCGCGGCAAGGCCTGGGTGCCCCTGCTCACGATCATCTTCTTCGGCGTGTTCGCGATGAACATCACCGGCGTGATACCGGGCCTGAACATCGCGGGCTCCTCTGTGGTGGGTTTCCCCCTCACGGTGGCGATCGTCTCCTGGGTCGCCTTCATCGTCGCGGGCATCCGCGCCCACGGCGGGTGGCACTTCTTCCGGGACCAGATCTTCCCGCCCGGCGTGCCGTGGCCGCTGTACTTCATCCTCGCGCCGATCGAGCTGGTCTCGACATTCCTGCTGCGGCCACTGACGCTCACGATCCGTCTCCTCGCGAACATGATGAGCGGCCATTTCCTGCTGGTGCTCTGCTTCGCGGCCACCAACGCGCTCTTCCTCGAGGCCTCCTGGGCGCTCAAACCGCTCGGCTTCCTGACCCTCGGGGCGTCGTTCGCGTTCTACGGCCTGGAGATCTTCATCGCGGCGCTCCAGGCGTACATCTTCGCTCTGCTCACGGCCGTGTACATCTCGCTCTCCGCGGAGGGCCACTAGACTTCCCGCCCCCGGCGGGGGAAAACCGGTACCGGGGCCACCGGGACCACGCTCACGGAAGGAAGAACCATCCCATGGAAGGTATCACCGGCAACATCGCGACCATCGGCTACGGTCTGGCGACGCTGGGACCGGGCCTCGGTCTCGGCATCCTGGTCGGCAAGACCCAGGAGGCGACCGCACGGCAGCCCGAGATGGCGGGTCCGCTGCGCATCAACATGTTCATCGGTATGGCTCTTGTCGAGGCGCTCGGTCTGATCGGTCTGGCGACCGGATTCCTGTTCTAGGATCTCTCATGGCTCCCGTCGAAGTGCCCAGCAACATCCTGTTGCCGGCCGGCTATGACATCTTCTGGTCGGCGGTGTGTTTCGCCGTCATCGCCCTCGTGCTCGGCCGGAAGGTGCTGCCGACGTTCACGGCGATGCTCGACGAACGCTCGGAGAAGATCGAGGGCGGACTCAAGGCCGGCGAGATTGCGCGAGCGGAGGCGGCCCAGCTGCGCACGGCCCTCGAGGCCGAACGCGCCGAGGCGCGCCGCGAGGCCGCGGTCATCAGGGCGGAGGCCCACGACCAGGCGCGGCTGATACTGCAGGAGGCGCGGCAGAAGGCGACGGCCGAGGCCGAGGAGATCGCCGAGAACATGCGGCGGACCATCGAGGCGCAGCGGCAGGCCGCCGAGGTGTCGCTCCGGACCGATATCGGCCTGCTCGCGTCCGAGCTCGCCGCGCGGATCGTCGGCGAATCGCTGCGTGACTCCGAGCTGCAGGCGCGCGTCATCGACCGGTTCCTCGACGAACTCGACGCGTCCACCCCCGTGCCGGCCGAGGAGACGTGATGCGTCCGCCACCCTTCCGGGCCGCCAGTGAGGCCGCCGTCAAGGCAGCCCTGGACCGGTGGAACGCCGTCCTCGAGACGTCCGACGAGCTGGACGTCCTCCGGGTCGACATCACTCGGGCGGTTGACCTGATCGACGCCTACCCGCCGGTGCGGCGGGCGCTGACCGACCCGTCACGAAGTGGCGAGGACAAGGCCCGCCTGGCCCGCCAGGTGCTCCAGGATGCGCTCCACCCGGACGTGGTGGACCTGGTGGTCGGGATGGTGCGCTCCCGCTGGTCGCAGGAGGGTGACCTCACCCGGGCTCTCGAGCGCATCCACGGCGTGACCGCGGTCGCCCGTGCGGAGCGGCGCGGAGAGCTCGATCGGGTTGCCGACGAGCTCTTCCAGGTGTTCCGGCTCCTGGGCCACGAGCGCCGGCTGCGCAACGAGCTGACCCAGCGCACCAGCTCCGCTGACCGCCGTGTCCAGCTCCTCGACGACGTGCTCGGGGAGCACCTGCTCCCCACAACGATGGAGATCCTGCACCGTCTGGTCGTCTCCCCCCGGCATCCGTCACTCACCTCCGCCGTCCTGCGGATCGCGGAGCTCGCCGCCGAGCGGCGGAATCGCCTCAATGCCGTGGTGACCACCGCGGTCCCCCTGTCCGACGAGCAGATCGAGCGATTCCGGCGCATCCTCATGCGGCAGTACAAGAAGGACGTCCACATCAACGTGGCGGTGGACCCGGAGGTGATGGGAGGCGTGCGCCTCCACATCGGCGACGACCTCGTCGACAGAACAGTCGCGAAGCAGTTGGAGAACGTACGGCGCATGGTCGCCGGCTGAGACGAACGACCCCTGGTCGAGAAGAAGGAACGGCGATGACCGAACTCACGATCAAGCCCGAGAGCATCCGAGCGGCGCTGGACAGCTTCGTACGGTCCTACAAGCCCGCCGCCGCCCTGGCCGAGGAGGTCGGCCGGGTGACCCTGGCGGCCGACGGCGTCGTCCACATCGAGGGGCTTCCGGGCACCATGGCGAACGAGTTGCTGCAGTTCGCGGACGGGACGCAGGGGCTCGCGATGAACCTGGATGTCCGGGAGATCGGCGCCATCGTCCTCGGCGAGTTCACCGGGATCGAGGAGGGACAGGAGGTGCGCCGCACCGGCGAGGTGCTGTCCGTGCCTGTCGGCGACGGGTATCTCGGGCGCGTCGTGGACCCGCTCGGACACCCGATCGACGGACTTGGCGACATCACCGACCTCCAGGGCAGGCGCGCCCTCGAACTGCAGGCGCCCGGCGTGATGATGCGGAAGTCCGTCCACGAACCCCTGCAGACCGGCCTGAAGGCCATCGACTCCATGATTCCGATCGGGCGTGGACAGCGGCAGCTCATCATCGGCGACCGGCAGACGGGCAAGACGGCGATCGCCATCGACACCATCCTCAACCAGCGGGCCAACTGGGAGAGCGGCGACCCCAAGAAGCAGGTCCGCTGCATCTACGTCGCCATCGGCCAGAAGGGCTCCACGATCGCCGCGGTGCGTGCGGCGATCGAGGACGGCGGCGCGCTGCCCTACACCACGATCATCGCGGCGCCCGCCTCCGACCCCGCCGGCTACAAGTACCTTGCCCCCTACACCGGCTCGGCGATCGGCCAGCACTGGATGTACCAGGGCAAGCACGTTCTCATCGTCTTCGACGACCTCTCCAAGCAGGCCGAGGCCTACCGGG